>NZ_JBSWSP010000024.1:0-23759 GCF_054095825.1 Candidatus Nitrosopumilus sp. bin_68KS | reverse complement strand
AACAATCCGTTAAAGATGCCACAATCTATGTTGAACCTACTGATGGTGCAATTAGAATTAGAAATAAATGGAATAATCATTTGGCTTTTGGAATTACAAAAGAACTCTTTGAGATTTATGATAGAATCGCAGGTCACATAAAGTCAGTTTAGGCTTTCCACCAATCTAATGCAAGAAAATCAACTTTGTCTTTTCCTTTAGGGATTGCCAAAATGAATTGTTTTCTAACTGTTGTTGCAAGTCTTCCTGCCAGAACAATTCCTGTAGCTGAAATTGATTCATTTCTAGTATAAACTTGAATTAAAAATGGCGCATGATCAATACCTGGTCCTTTTTCATACACTGCAAAATCACAACCAAATTTTATTCCTGGATTGATTATGTAACCTTTATCTCGAAAATTTTTGTAAACGAGATATTTTTTATCAAACTCATGAACTTCTTTTTTACAAATTTCGATTAATTCCTCTACAGTAATTTTTTGTTTTGCATTTGTAATTGTAATTTTTTTATTTTCCAAAAGATACAAGCCTTCAATTAAATCCAAAATTAATGGAGCATCAATTTCTTCAATTTTTGGTTTTGGGATCCCTATAGGTTTACCATAATATCCTTGACTGAAAAGTTTACGTGAATCTTCTATATTCCAAACAATAATCCTATTTTCTACTAATTCACTCTTCATTGTTTTTCTAAATTATTCTTTGTATATGAATTCTGTAGTTGAGATGGGATTTTTTTTAAAATATTAAAAATAAAGTAAGATTTAATGAATTATTTATAGACTCAATGCTAATAATATGAAAGAATCTGATACTCTCTGACACTTGTCTGACATTTCTTCGATTCCTTCTATCACATCTTTGATCAACATCAATTCTTTTGTAGATGTCACTTCGTTTAGAAGTTTAATTGTGGCATCTCTGTATTTGATGTCTATTTCTCTTTCTATTGTCTGTGTTTCTTGAGCTAATTCAATTGCGTTTGCAGTGTTTGTGTTTAGGCTTCTAATAATTTCATTTAACTTGTAGACTTCATCCACAACAAGTTCAATTAGTTTTGTGATGTCTTGATCAAGTTTTGAACTTTTTAGTGTAGCTGGTTTTACGTTTGATAGTTTAAACGAAATACCTGTGATATATCCTGCAATTTCATCCATTGTATATGCAGTATTTAGAAGATTTTCTCTATTCATGATCAATCCTCCGACATCTGCTACTTCTCTAGTGATCTTTCTTCTTAGACTTTCCACTTCTTCTTCAATGGTTGAAATTTGCTCTAATGCATTTTTGATTCCTGTCTTATCTTTTTTCATCATAAGCTCAGGAAGTGTAGCCAGCTCTCTGGCAGCATTTAGAATTCTGTTAATTTCGTCTTGTAAAACTGCTATAGCCTTTCTTTTTGCTTGAACTTCAAGCTCTCCGCTATACATAACAGAATATAAAAAATCTTCAGGTAATTTAAATCCTTTATGATATTTGATGATTTTAGAGCGTGATTACATCAAATTTTTATCATGAGCTACTTTTTTCTGACCTTTGTATAGTGTGATGACTTCCTCATTAGTAGATGCATCTTCAACTGCTTTTTCAACTCGAATCTTCCCAGTAAACTTTGGAAATCTTAATGCAAGACCTGCACCTTTTCGTATTACATCTTTTGCAGCTTTGTGAATTGGACTTAATGTAATTTCTGAGGCAACCACTTCTATTACTAACTCTGGCTCAAACCATACATCAGCTTCCATCTCACTAATTATTCGTGGATTTTTTTTGATTGTAACTTTTGGATTTAAAATTTGATACAGCTGGTCTAATGATTCATCTGAAAAACCTGTTCCTACTTTACAAATACTTGGGAATACGTCTTCATCTTCATCATATGTTGCCAAGAGTAATGTCCCATAACTTCCTGTTCTTCTCCCCTTACCAAAAAATCCTCCAATGACTACGAGATCTAGACTGTCTCCCAATTCATTTTGGTACTCTCGTTTTAATTTTAACCAAAAATTTCCTCTAGAACCTGCTTGGTATGGTTTGTCTAACATTTTTAGCATCAGACCCTCACTTCCCGCATTGATACTGTTTTCCATAAAGTCTTCGACTTCATTTTCATTTTTCACTATTGTCATTGGTATGTATTTCACAAATTCATCTTCTTTTACAACTTTTTCTAATTTTTCTCTTCTATCTTTGTAGGTCAAATCTAAGCAGCTTTTCCCGTTGCAATATAGAATGTCAAATAAATTCACCGATATTGGATACTGTGTTACTGCTTTTTCTATTTTGTATTTTCTTCTTCTATGCATTAACTCTTGAAAGGGAAGAAACTCTCCTGTATTTTCATTCATTGCAACAGCTTCTGCCTCTAGTATGATGTTGTCTGCTTGAATTGCTTTAGGAATTTTTTCTATTATGTCTGGGTAGTAGCTTGAAATATTTTCTAAACTTCTTGAATACAATACAACTTTTTCTCCTTCAATGTGAAGTTGCACTCTTTCTCCATCTAGTTTGTATTCTGCTGCAAATTCTTTCCCTAGTTTCTCCATTGCTTCTTCTTCACTCTTTACTCTGTCTGCAAGCATTGGTCTGATTGGATTAAATAAAATAATTTCAAACTTTTCAATCCCTTCAATTCCTTTTGTTGCGATTACTTCGGCAACTTTCCCTAAATCACTTGAAACGCTATATGCATGTTCTAAACTTTTTCTATTTTCTTTACTACCTGAGAATGCTATTGCTAATGCATCCATTACTGTATTCTCTGCAACTCCAAGTCTTAATGTTCCTAGTAAAATTTTCAAAATGTAACTTGCTTCTAATGGATTTGCATCATTTAGTAGACTTGAAATATACTTCATTTTCATATCTTGAGAACGTGAGCCTTCCAAATTTGCAATCTTGAATAATGTTTCATAGACTCTTTCTATTGTGATGTCTTCAACAAGAAATGTTGTCTGTGTTTTTTGTTCCATTATTATTGATGTTGCTTGTCCTAAATCTCCGCCTTTTCTGTATTCATCTTCAATTTTTTTAATTGGGCTTCCTGATGATTTTGAAATTGCTCTTATTGCAAGTTTTTCAGCTACTCCAAGCTCTATGCCTTCAAAATCTGGTCTTAATTTTCCTTGTAACAAATAAACAATCTTTGCAATTACCTCGTGTGGAGTTTTTTCAAATAATTCAACTAGAAATTGTGTCAGCTCTAATCTTTTTCTAGTTGACTCCATTTTGTAAAATGCTTCAGCTAAAATAGAAAACTCCATTTTATTACTCTGCTAATCCTGAATAAAAGTCTGAATCTAGATGTATCTGAATATTGTTGGCTTGTCTGATTTTGGAAGTTCTGAAACTAGTGCAAAGTTGTATAATGGATATGCTTCTTTGTAGTATTTCATAAAGCTCCAGGCAACATCATGTGTTTTGAATTCGGTTCTTATTCCATCAATGTTACTAATTTTTCCAAACACATCAAAGGGTACAACAGAATATTGTTTTGGACGATTATGTGGTTTTGCTTTAAGCAGCCATGCTAATGCAAAAATAAAGACTGATCCTAAAATTACATATTCTCCAGCTATTTTGAAAAATGCTAAAATTACCCCTGGTATGGTTTGCCCAAATAATACTACCATAAAATTTGAAAATGATATGACTGCTAATGCTGTGAATATGTATGTCTTCCAATCAAAAATTTTCTGAAAAGAATTCAAAGATAATAATGTGTACGCTTCTTTTTGATTTAACTATTTCCTATGATTTGCAAGAATTGAAGTCACTAATCTGGATCTTCGTAATTTTCTTTTTTATCCCCGCTTGAGGCTGTCTCTTCCATAGGTTTCATCTTTGTTTCAAGAACATCCATTCTTGCTCTGTATCCTTCAGCATATTCTAATTCTGATGGAACAAGAGTTGCTGGATGAATGAATCCTTGACTTCTAATTGCAATTGCTTTCTTTGTTGCAATCTCTCTAATGTAATCCCAATCGGGAGTTGAGAATCCGTCAAATGGGCCTGTTAACTTTCCATTATGCATACTGAATACTAATGCCTCCACAATTGGAATGCAAAAGTTGATTGTTGCTGCAGAATTTAGTTTTACAGGCATCAAAGGCATATTGTGACTGCCTCTGGTGTTTCCTGCTACATAATGTGGGTTGTTAAAGACACTTCCAACTTCTTCTGTTGCTGGAAAATTTTTCTGAGTTCTAACTAGACAAATGGGATCATCTTTTCCAACATATGTTCCTGCAATGTTGTGTAATCTATCAGTTGATGCATCCAAAATCGGTTCACCATCTTTTGTGAATACTGAATCTACAACATATCTTCCTGGATACATCAGTGCAGCTTCTATTGTTGGTTTGTCTTGCCATAATTCAAGTTCTGCAATTTGTGCTTTTTCAACATCCATGATGTTCATCTTTACTCCTGCTGCAAGACTTTTGTTTACAATTAATCCTGTATTGCTAAGTGCATCAACAAACATTCTATAAATTGGATAGTTGAAAGCTCCCGGCTCTGTTTTATCTGCTGCAAATACTGTAAATGCTTCATTTGGTCTTTCCTCAAACTCCATCTCTGCAACTCCTGGACCCATTCCTTTTACATTTCCTGAAAAAGAATCTTTTAGGAGATCTTGTCCTGCTCCGTACAACCCTTCTTCTTTTGCAACTTGGGTTCCTGCCATGAATGCATCCCATGCTAACTTGTGAATTTTTTCATTATCTACACCGTGTGTATGTGTCATTACGATATGGGTGTCGTCTCCGCAATAACCAATGTAATGATCGATAAGTAAATCTCCTGAATTTTTGACGGTGTCTCTAATTGCTTGTATTAGTCCGTCACTTGGTTTTGTGTGGCCGCCAACTCCTCCCACATCTGCTTTGATAACTGAAACTGTAATTTTCATAATTTTTCTTTTTGTCCCTTTGATTTATGTGCTTTTGACAAAGTTTCATGATCTGAAATTAATTGAATTTTTTTTAATTTTTCTTCAAAAATTCATAACAGTAATAAATGCCCTCAGATACGCACTTGATATGGCAGATAAACCCCACTTGAACCTGATTGTTACAGGACATATTGATAATGGAAAATCAACTACTATGGGTCATTTTTTGATGGATCTTGGAGTTGTAGATGAAAGAACTATTGCAGCTCACGGTGCAGAATCCGAGAAGACCGGAAAAGGTGATACCTTCAAGTATGCATGGGTAATGGATAATATTAAAGACGAAAGAGAAAGAGGAATTACAATCGATTTAGCTTTCCAAAAGTTTGAGTCTCCAAAGTACTTCTTTACTTTGATTGACGCTCCTGGTCACAGGGACTTTATTAAAAACATGATTACTGGCGCTTCTGAAGCAGATGCCGCTATCTTGGTACTTTCAGCAAAAGAAGGTGAAACTGATACTGCAATTGCAGCAGGTGGTCAAGCAAGAGAACACGCATTCTTGCTCAAGACTCTCGGTGTAAGCCAACTAATTGTCGCAATCAACAAGATGGATGCAGTTGAATACAAAGAAGATGCATACAAAGCAGCCAAAGAGAAAGGTGAAAAATTAGTAAAATCTGTAGGTTACAAACTAGAGAACGTACCATTCATTCCAGTTTCTGGATGGAAGGGAGATAACTTGGTAAAGAAAACCGAAAATATGCCATGGTACTCTGGTAAAACTTTACTTGAAGCATTTGATGACTTTACAGTAACTGAGAAACCAGTTGGTAAACCACTACGTGTACCAATTCAAGACGTTTACACCATTACAGGTGTTGGTACAGTTCCAGTAGGAAGAGTTGAAACCGGTATCATGAAAGCTAACCAAAAAATCATTGTAATGCCCTCTGGCGCACAAGGTGAAATCAAATCTATTGAGACACACCACACAGAAATGCCAACTGCAGAAGCAGGTGATAACATTGGTTTCAATCTTAGAGGTATCGAAAAGAAAGATATCAAGAGAGGTGATGTACTTGGAACTCCTGATGCACCACCAATGGTTGCAAAAGAATTCAAAGCACAAATTATAGTTATTCACCACCCAACAGCAATTGCTCCTGGTTACACACCAGTAATGCACTGTCACACTGCACAAGTTGCAGCAACTGTTACTGAGTTCCTCCAAAAGATCAACCCAGCAACTGGTGCTGTTGAGGAAGAAAATCCAAAGTTCCTCAAAGTCGGTGATTCTGCAATTGTTAAAATCAGACCAGTTAGACCAACTTGTATTGAAACATTCCAAGAATTCCCTGAAATGGGTAGATTTGCACTGAGAGATATGGGTGCAACTATCGCAGCAGGAATCGTTAAGGAAATTACCGAAGAGTACAAACCATAGGCGGATTTTTTTATGACTCAAACCGCCCGTGTAAAACTCACCTCTACCAGTCTACCAAAATTAGACGGTGTATGTGGGGAAATAATGGGTATAGGTAAAAAAACTGGCGTTAAAGTAAAAGGTCCAACTCCACTTCCTGTAAAAAGATTACATGTTGCAACTAGAAAATCCCCATGTGGTAGTGGTACTGAAACATATGAAAAATGGGAGATGAAGATGCATCGAAGAATTATCAACATTAACGCTGATGATAAAGCTATTCGACAACTAATGAGACTAAAAATTCCTGATGATGTTTACATTGAATTGTCTTTGACATAATCTGGTAGCCTTAAATTATAGAAATTTTGATGATAAATATGGTTGAAGAAAATTTTGATGAAGAGGAAGTAGAAGAAACTCCTGTTGAGACCTTTGAAGTAAATTACTCTTGTTTGAGATGTGGAACTAATGTCTCAAATACTGAATTATCCAGATTGCCTGAAATCAAATGTATTTGTGGATTCAGAGTATTTACCAAAGTAAGGCCACCTGTAGTTAAAACTGTTAAAGCAATCTAGACTATCTGTCTTTTTTGTAACTATGTTCTCTTTGTAGATGTGTTCTCATGTCTTCCATGTTTGAGAAAAATCTATTGCATACTTTACAATCATACGGTAAATCCTTTCCATGAATAATCTGCATGTGATTCATCATCTCTTCTTGTTTTGAAAATTTTTTATCACATTTTTCACATTTAATTTTTTTAAAGAAACCCAACTTTACCCAAACTCTGCTTTCTTTTCATCCCAACATCTTCTGCATAACTGTCCTTCAATATTCCAATGTCCTTTTGGATTATATCTGATTAATCCCATTTTCCCATTACATAATGAACAAAAGTTTTTCTTTTGTCCGTGAGTTTCTTCTTTGTTGTCAAAACACTTTTTGCATAACAATCCTTCCATGTCCCATTGCCATCTTGGCTCCCATAGATCAGTAATTTTTTGAGTTTCTCCGCATACTATACATGGCTGTCTTACTTTGCCTTCATAGTACTCTTTTGATTTTTCAAAATGACAATCTCCGCATAATGCTCCTTTGATGTTCCATTCTCTTTTTGGTTTGTGTTTGTGAGATAACTCTTTGTTGCAAACAGCACAATATGATGGTTTTTTACTAAATAGACCCATTTTGATCATTATGATATGACTTATTCTATAAATGTAAACAAAATAAAAATAACAATAAAATGTTTATTGGCTTAGAATTTTCTCAAGGGCTTGACTTGCATTAAGCATGCCATTTCTCTTGGCAAATTCTTCGATCATTTTGTACTGTTTTTCTGTAAAACATACTGGCATTGAACGTCTTTCCATGAAATAATTTTGTATTTTTTACTAATATCTTTTTCTCTCGTAAGCTATTTCAAACCATTTTTCTAATGTTTTATGTGGCAAAGAAACGACAGATCCTAGTAATTGGACATAACACCAATGGTTGTACTCCTGAACATGAAAAAGTGGCCTATGAAGTAGGCCTGGAGATTGCAAAGTCTGATTCTGTATTAATTACTGGTGGGTTGGGTGGAGTGATGAATGCTGCATCTCGTGGAGCAAAAGCCGGAAATGGTCTAACGATTGGAATTATTCCTCAAGACGATTCTTCTTTTGCCAATGAATTTTGTGATGTTGTTATTCCTACTGGAATGGGTTTCACTCGTGATTTTTTAAATGCATTAAGTGCTGATGGGATAATTATTGTTGGAGGAGGCTCTGGAACTCTTTCTGAGGTATGTGCTGGATATATGCAAAAAAAACCTATGGTTGCAATTAGAAATCTAAATGGACCTGTTGCACAATACATTGATGGTTATGTAGATCATCGAGAAAATGTCAAAATAATTGGTGTGGATTCTGCCCAAGAATCTGTCAAGAAAATTTTGGAATTAATCACTGCATAGAGACTAGTAATGGATCTGGTTTGTAAAACTCCCCATGTTCTGATGCAAGCTTGTTTAATTCATCGACAATATTTTTGATGCCAATCTCTTTTGCAGTTTCAAACAGTGGTTTTTTTAATCCTAGGCCTAATTGTGCCGCCTTTTCAATTTCCTCAACATCACTTGCGCCATTTGATACAAGCCATGCTGCATTATTTAGAATATTTGCAACAATTTGAATTGGGTTGCATTTTTGTGATAATTCTTCAGAAAGCGAAACTCTTTCGTATTTGTCATCAGAATATTTGTAAAACCCTTCTCCTGATTTTTGTCCTAGCTTTTTCTCATCAAACATTTTTTCTATCAATGGGTGTGGATTGATTACTTTTTTGTCTCGTAAATGCATCTCTACTGTTGCTTTGTGAATTACATCCATTCCAGTAAAATCTGCCAACTCAAATATACCCATTGGGAATCCAAGTTTGAATTTGACTGCTGAATCAATTTCTTCTAATGTTGCACTTGTTCTGTCTTTAACAAAACAAGCTTCGTGAACCATTGGGATGAATAGTCTATTTATGATAAATCCTGGAACATCTTTTCTACATAACACTGCAACTTTATTTACTGACTTTACATAATCTTGAGTTAAATCAGTAATTTCTTGAGCTGTTTTCTCTCCTGGAATCACTTCAACTAGTTTCATTAGTTGAGGTGGGTTGAAAAAATGAATTCCTATGAATTTTTCAGGACGCGAAGTTGTATTTGCAATCTCAGTAATTGGCAATGTACTTGTGTTTGATGCAAAGATTACTTCGGGTGCTGCAACTTTGTCCAATTCTGCGTATACATTTTTCTTTAAATCCATAATTTCAGGTACTACCTCTATAACTAATTCTGTATCTTTTACTGCTTCTGCTAAATCCACAACTGGTTTAATTCTTGCAAAAATTGAATCCCCTTCCTCTTTTGAAATCTTTTCTTTGGAAACTAGTTTGTCTAAACTCCATTTTATTTTCTCCATTGCTTTATCCAAAAACTCTTGTTTGATATCTCTCAAAACAACATTATATCCTGCAGTAGCTGAAACCTGTGCAATCCCATGTCCCATAACCCCTGAACCTAAAACTGTGATATTTTTAATTGCCACTAATTCTAAAAAATTGAGTATCCTTTATAATGTATTTCAAAATTTTATTGTTTTATGGGCTTGTTCAAACGTAAGAAAGACGAAGAAAACAAAACAAAATGTGATGTTTGTGGGACTGATCTGCATGATCCTGAACGTCTAAAAAGACACATGAAAAAAGCACATGGTAACGTTCCTGCAAAGAAACTAGATCCAAATTCTGGCGATGGCGGAACCTGGTAAAATGGAATTAAACTCCAGTCCGAAAACTAGTCTAGTTTTTCTTGGCGCATTTTTGACTGCAGGGATTGTTTTGTCCACCATGGTATTTCCTTTTTGGAATCTAATTCGAGAAGATGTTTTTGAAGATGTGATAATTTTATCAAATGACAATGGTGTTTGCTATGTTGAAACCTCTGATAGTATTCCTAAAACAATAGACGATTGCATTCTTAATCCTGGAGACAGAGCCACTATCAAATTCGGTGATGGTCTTGCTTGGGCAAGCATTGTTTCCCCATAATAGATGATTTAATATTTTGAGAAATTTAATGAACCCTGATGGATTGCATTTTCTGTAAAATTGTTTCAGGTGAAATCCCTACTAAAATACTAAAAGAAACTAGTACCTCTATTTCCTTTTTGGATGCATTTCCTCTTGCAAAGGGCCATGTACTTGTGATTCCAAAAAATCATCATCAGAAAATTCAAGACATGACTGAAAAAGAAAATGCTGATTTATTTTCTCTTGTACACATGATGACTGCAAAAGTTGATTCTATATCTGGCTCAACTTTACTTGCAGTTCATAACGGAAAAGATGCAGGACAAGAAATACCACACGTTCATGTACATTTAGTTCCAAGAAGTAATGACGATTCAGCCGGTGCGATTCATTCCATGTTTGATGGTGCTTTAAAATTATCTGATTCTGAGATTGAAGATCTGTACAATAAACTAAAAATCTAATACGGGTATAATCTTTCTTTAGTATCGGAATTTTCCACAATAATTGCTTTTGTTGGACATGTTTCAGCTGCATTCATTATTTTGTTTACTCCTGCACCTTTTTGATTAATTACGGATGATTTGGGATTTGACTTGCTTTGTTTGTTAATTTCAAATACATCTGGTGCAATAATTTCACAACTACAACATCCAATACAACGACTCTCATCTACATCCACGTATAGATTAGGTTGCTTTTTTGGTTCTTGTGCTTTCTCATATTCCCCATTTCTTCCATCTGGACGTACTCGTGCATTGTAATCCTCCCAGAACTTTCTTTCGTATTCTTTCCAGAAATCGGGGTCACCTTCTTCAAATTCGCGAGTATATTTGCCCCAATCCTGTTCTGGAATGCTTCCATCATCTGGTGCTCCCCACTGTGGTTTTTTCTTGTATCTTTGTTGGGGATTGGATTTAGTTTCTGTATGTTGTGAATATCTTGTTTGATTGTGATTTTTCTTCAAAAAGTTGTAAGCTTCTGTAACTTTCTTAAATTCAGTATCTGACTGTATGTTTTTGTTCTTATCTGGATGTAATTCTAGTGCCAGCTTTCTATATGCTGCCTTGATATCCTCTTGTGATGAATCCTGATTCACATTCAAAACTTTGATTGCTTGATATGCGTTCACTGAAAATAGAGATTTGTCATATGATAAAAATAATTGCTATGGTTTGTTTGTATTTAATCTAGTAAAACTTCGTTTTCTGCTTTCCATGCAGGTTCTACAATACACAAAAATCTCAAATCCTCCGATCCTATATTCTCAATGAATTGCTTGGAATTTGGAGAAATATACACTGAATCATCTTTTTGTATCTTATGTTGCTCCCCATCTACCGTAAGTATTGCATTACCCTCTAAAATATAGTAAATTTCAGATGATTTTAGTTTGTGAAGTTTGGATCGTTTTCCTGATTCCAATGTGAATTGTGCAACGCTATAGCTGATTCCGTTAAGTGTGTTATGTGGGTGAAAATATTGCTTTATTTTTGTTCCCTCATTACCTTCAATTGATTGAATCTCTGAATTTTTCTGTACTGACATTTTATCTAAATGATTTTTGTAACACTAGATTTGAAATCTGATTCATACCATGTAGTTTTGTATGGGGCATTTTTTTTCGATAAAATGTTTATTGCAATATGTGAAAATGTCTTTTTCTTGTCAATTGATCCATGCGTGTGTAGTACTTTAGCTGGAATATGTACAATATCGCCTTCATTGAGGCTGATTCTTTCAGTTTTCTTTATTTTGAAATTGCTTTTAGATGAGCCGTATTTTTTAAAAATTTCAAGACTTCCTTTTCCTTTGACTGCAATTAATACTTGGTTTCCATCATGCTGATGAATTTTTGTTCTAGAGCCTTTCTCAAAATGAACGTGATAGATATCTTGATCTTTTGATTTTATTTTCTCAGATAATACCTTCATCCATGTTTTTCCTGTAAACCAATCTGGATTTACTTTACGTTGATCCCCAGTTCCAGAAATGTTTGTTTTTTTCATTTCTAAATTCTACTCAAAATCTTCTTTTTCTTTTCTTGGAATTCTTTTTGAGTAATCACTCCTGACTTTTTTAACTTTCCAAGTTTTTCAAGCATTTTCAAATCTTCTTCAGAATTTGCAGTCATCTTTTTTGCAGATAATAATCCTTCGTTAATCTTTGCCAAGCCTTTTTTTTGCAATGACTCGCTTTCTTTTTTTGCTTTAGCTGTAAACTCTTTGCTTGCTTTTGATGCTTCCTTTGCAGTAATTTCTCCTAATTCTACTGCCTCATCTAAAACTGCGTCTGCTTTTTTAATTCCTTCTTGAATTGCATTATCTGCTTTTTTAAGAAATTTATCGATATATCCGCCTTTTTTTTGCATTGTTTTTGATTTTTTTGCTGTTGCCATATTGGTTTAATGTTTTCAAATCTATTATTTCTTTCTTAGTAGAATTGGTTTAATAGCCTGAATTTGGTAGTTATAGTGATTTTGGAAAACGACGATTATGGTGTAAAGACCATTGTGATAAGAAAAAATCTTGAAGAAGATGAGGCAATGAAAATTGTTGAACAAAAGAAGACAGATCCTTTCAAGTCATTACTCTCTAGACCTAAAAAAGAAGATATCCATCTCGATTCTTTAAAATTGTACTATGAGGCATCCTTGATTGTATCTGGCAAGTACGCTGCAAATTATTTTCGAAAAGCATCTCACACAATAGATGTTGATTCAAACGTTCATGGTGTGGTAATGGGGGATGCAGTATTTCCAGTTCGCTCAAAATCTGGTTTAGAAAAAGCATTTGTTGGAAAAAAAGGAAAAAACAAAGTTGACCTAAGTTTAGAGGAGCATGTTTTTGTTGAAGAAGAAGATGAATTAACATTTGATCATTTTGGACTAGAAGTAGAGTTACCATTTAAAATTGATTCAAAAACAATAGAGAATTATCCTAAAAAAATTCTTGAAGATAATTCATTTACAATTAAAAAACCTGAATTTACATATGATTCTGCAATCGATAAATTACAAATTCATTTGAAAAAACCATTGGATCCTGGTGTTCGAGATCTTCAAGATGAGTTTGTTTTACATGATATTACCGAAGTTTACATTCCAATTTTCGAAGCTAGACTATCTGATCCTAAAAAGAAAGTTGAGATTATCCGAATCGATGCAGTGAAAAAAAAAGTTCTCTAATTTCTAAATTTTAATTAATTTTCTGAATTGTTCATTACCGTGTAGTTTCTCAAATATTGGCTCTTCTTTTGCCCATGCACGAATTATTTTGGGACTTTTTGCAACTGCTTGTTTTAGCAATTCTAATGATTCAGGATATTTCTCTAGTGCTGCTTTACTTCTTGATTTGGCATAAATGACATTCACATTGTCTTTGAATTTTTTTAAAATATCATCAAACACATCTAATGCTTTTTGATGTTGTCCTAATTCTGCCAATTGAACCCCTTTTTGAAAAAACGCATCTTGATTACTTGGATATTTTTTACAAATATTTGAAAAGCAGTTTAATGCCTCTTCATGTCTTTTCATTTTACCTAGAACAATTCCTTTGTAGACCATTGCATTTGGTTTTCTTGGTTCTAGTGTGATTGCTTTGTCTAAAACTTGTAATGCCTCTTCATGCTCTTTTAGTTTGTCCAGTAACACTCCTTTGTTAAAATAAGATGCTGCATATTTTGGGTCTGCCTCTATTGCCTTGTCGTAGCATTCAGCAGCTCCCTGAATGTTTCCCAACTCTGCTGATGCAATTCCTTTGTTGTTGAAAGCTTGTGCATCTTTTGGATTAATTTCTATTAATTTTTCAAAACATGTTATTGCGTCACTGTATTTTTTTATTTGATTGAGTGCCAATCCCCTGTTAAATAATGCCGATGTGTTATCTGGCTCTTGTTTTAGGATTTTGTTAAATAATGATATTGCACCCTTTGGCTGATTTTTATCCATTAAGGACATCGCATTGTATAGCAAGTCTTCTACGTTCTCTTTCCCTCCAAATAACCCCATATTTTCTACAAAATGATATTGCTAATTACTTTTGTTACTAGAATTTAATTTCTGTATAACAAAGATATGCTTAATTTGAATTAGAAAATAATTGAATTATGTCTAGTTTTGAATTAAAATATCATGCAGAAAAAGTACATGTGCATAGATGGCCGCAAGATTCCCCAATTTGGAATGAGACTACTATTGAACAATTGGATAAAACAATTAACAAAAACCCTGAAAAAAAGCAAATCATAGTTGGAGAAGATACTATTCAAATTCAAACCATAAAATTTTACTCTATAAACAAAGTCGGAGTTACCGTCCCTCTATTCAAAGACGAATGCACTATGATCTTTGAGGGAAAATTCGGAGAATTATTTGCACATATCCACATTACAATAAAGAATGAAAACTATCTCGATATTTTTAACCAGTTAATTGATTGGAGAAAAAAGTTCTTTCCTAGTTGAAATAGTCTTCAGTTGCCAGAATCATTTTTTTAATGTCTGCTTTTGTGTGAGCATAAGATATTGCGCCTAGCTTTCCAGGCAAAAAGAATATTCCATCATGGGCTATCATCTTAAAATGATATTTGTGTAATGCTTTAGTGTCGCATTTTGAGGCTTGAGCTGCATTAACAACTTTTGAAATGCCATTATTTACAAAGTGAGTCATGAATAACGAACCCTTTCCAGTAATGATTGCTTTACCATCAAATGCTTTATTGAGTTCTTTTCTTGCATAGTCTCCTAATCCGTTAATTGTAGAATGAATTGATTTATTGTTTTTCAAAACAGAAAGTGTTGCAAAGCCTGATACCATTGATGTGGGGTTTGCAGAAAATGTTCCACCTCCTACATAACTGCGTTCTGATTTTTTCTTTCCAGTGGTGTCAGCATACTCCATGATCTCTTTTTTGCCACACATTACACCAATTGCCATTCCTCCACCAACAATTTTCCCCAATGTAACAATGTCCGGATCCAACTTCATTGTAGGATAAAGACAACCAAAGCGGAATCTAAATCCAGTAACTATCTCATCTAAAATAAACAATGAATTATTTTTCTTGCAAAACTCTTGTACTCCTTTAAGATAATCTGGATTAGCTGGAATGCATCCACCACCACCTAACACTGGTTCAACAATTACACCAGCTAAATCTTTAGAATGTTTTTTTAAAATGGATAGAGATTCTTCTAAATTGTTATACGGAATTGAAACAATCTTTTCTTCATTTACTACACCTGAGCTTTCTGATTCTGTAAATGGCCAGTTGACTGATTTTAGTAAATCTGAAGTGTATCCATGCCATCCTCCATCAATCTTTGCAATAATTTTTTTACCGGTTACTGAGCGTGCTAGTCTAACTGCATACATTGTAGCTTCAGTTCCAGATGTTACATAGCGAATTTTTTCTGCTACTGGAACTGCTTTTGAAATTATCTCAGATAATAAAATGGTCTGCTCATTTACTGTCCCATACATCCAGCTTTTCTCAATCTGTTTTTTTATGGAATCTTTGACATTTTTTTGACCATGGCCTAAAATCAGACTCCAGTGACCCATCCAGTAATCAGTGTACTTATTGGAATCAACATCAACGAGATTTTTTCCTGTTGATGACTTTACAACAAATGGGTACGGCTCATAATATCTTATGTTATGACTAACACCATTTATGTGCAACTTTGCTGATTTTGCAAATAGTTTAGCTGATCGTGGAGTTTTTTTCTTGTATTCTTTTGTGAAATCCAAAACCAAATTCACATAATATCACTGTCATTTTAACCCTCATTGTGCTCAGTAATGGGGACTATTTTATGAGTAAACTGTGCCTATGGGGGGGGGGTCAAAAATAAAAGCTGTAATTTTTACAAAAAATTGCCTCGATCAGGCACAATTTCACGTATGGTTTATATGGATTCCGTATGCTTCACCTTCTGCATACGTAACGCAATAGGCGGCGCTTGTGATGAAGTTTGGCAATATGCCATTTTGTGATTCATGGGCCTCCAGTTACGCATACAAAATGAGGATTTGATCGAAAGTTCAAATCTGAGATGTGAAGATTATGTGCATCCGTCAATTCCAATTAAAGTACAAGATGTGTACTTCAATAATCAAAATACAAAATATAATTCAGAATCCGGTTGATCCTGCCGGACCTGACTGCTATCGGATTGATACTAAGCCATGCGAGTCATTGTAGCAATACAAGGCAGACGGCTCAGTAACGCGTAGTCAACCTACCCTATGGACGAGAATAACCTCGGGAAACTGAGAATAATGCTCGATAGAACATTATGCCTGGAATGGTTTATGTTCCAAATGATTTATCGCCGTAGGATGGGACTGCGGCCTATCAGTTTGTTGGTGAGGTAATGGCCCACCAAGACTATTACAGGTACGGGCTCTGAGAGGAGTAGCCCGGAGATGGGTACTGAGACACGGACCCAGGCCCTATGGGGCGCAGCAGGCGAGAAAACTTTGCAATGTGCGAAAGCACGACAAGGTTAATCCGAGTGGTTTCTGCTAAAGGAACCTTTTGACAGTCCTAGAAACACTGTTGAATAAGGGGTGGGCAAGTTCTGGTGTCAGCCGCCGCGGTAAAACCAGCACCTCAAGTGGTCAGGATGATTATTGGGCCTAAAGCATCCGTAGCCGGCTCTGTAAGTTTTCGGTTAAATCTATACGCTCAACGTATAGGCTGCCGGGAATACTGCAGAGCTAGGGAGTGGGAGAGGTAGACGGTACTCGGTAGGAAGGGGTAAAATCCTTTGATCTATTGATGACCACCTGTGGCGAAGGCGGTCTACCAGAACACGTCCGACGGTGAGGGATGAAAGCTGGGGGAGCAAACCGGATTAGATACCCGGGTAGTCCCAGCTGTAAACTATGCAAACTCAGTGATGCATTGGCTTGTGGCCAATGCAGTGCTGCAGGGAAGCCGTTAAGTTTGCCGCCTGGGAAGTACGTACGCAAGTATGAAACTTAAAGGAATTGGCGGGGGAGCACCACAAGGGGTGAAGCCTGCGGTTCAATTGGAGTCAACGCCAGAAATCTTACCCGGAGAGACAGCAGAATGAAGGTCAAGCTGAAGACTTTACCAGACAAGCTGAGAGGTGGTGCATGGCCGTCGCCAGCTCGTGCCGTGAGATGTCCTGTTAAGTCAGGTAACGAGCGAGATCCCTGCCTCTAGTTGCCACCATTACTCTCAGGAGTAGTGGGGCGAATTAGCGGGACCGCCGCAGTTAATGCGGAGGAAGGAAGGGGCCACGGCAGGTCAGTATGCCCCGAAACTCTGGGGCCACACGCGGGCTGCAATGGTAATGACAATGGGTTCCAAATCCGAAAGGAGGAGGTAATCCCCAAACATTACCACAGTTATGACTGAGGGCTGCAACTCGCCCTCACGAATATGGAATCCCTAGTAACTGCGTGTCATTATCGCGCGGTGAATACGTCCCTGCTCCTTGCACACACCGCCCGTCGTTTCATTGAAGTGAGCTTTTAGCGAGGTGACGTCTGATTGGCGTTATCGAACTTGAGGTTCGTGACAAGGGAAAAGTCGTAACAAGGTGACCGTAGGGGAACCTGCGGTCGGATCACCTCCTTAGACATGGAAAGTGTACGGATGCACTAATCTTCACATCAAATCATCGATGCAATGCATCACGAAAGTGATGTATGAAGGATGTAGCAGGTCTCTGCCAGGAGGCATGCAATGATCGTCGTGCATAGTCGTGTAATATGTGGCTGAATTTGCCGGTGTAAAGACGGTAATAGGTGGATTGCTAGGCTTGAGGAGAGACGAAGGACGTGGCAAGCTGCGATAAGCTCGGGGTAGGCGCACGCATCCTATGATCCCGAGATGTCCGAATGAGAATCTTACACATTTGTGTATTCCAGTACACTAGTATTGGAAGTCGAACCGTGGGAATTGAAGCATCTTAGTACCACGTGGAAAAGAAATCAATTGAGATTTCCCAAGTAGAGGCGATCGAAAAGGAAAGAGCCCAAACTGAATCCTTCGGGAGATGTGGTGTTTTGGTATGATAATATGGAAACTTGGAACACAGCTGAAATGATCTGAAAAGTTCTGGCATAGAGGGTGATACCCCCTTAAGCGAAGTGGGAAGAGTCCTATTCATACCCGAGTAGTTGTCCTTGGTAGTGGGCAATGAATATGGGTGAAAGTAGCATCCGAGGCTAAATATCTCTCAAGACCGATAGTGGACTAGTACCGTGAGGGAAAGCTGAAAAGTACCCCGGAAGGGGGGCGAAAAGTGCATGAAACCTATTACTTACAGACGTGCGTGGCATGGAAGGTGATTTTTTCAGATTAGAGATTCTAGCAATAGAGTTGAAGATTTGATGTTCAAGTCATCAGTGTCACGCGTTCCGTCTCGAAACACGGGCCAAGGAGCTAACCGTTATGGCAAGCTTAAACCTGTAAAGGTGAAGGCGAAGGGAAACCGAGTTCTCGCAGCATTGTGAGGAGAAGCGTGTGAAAGTGCGTTGAGTCATAGCGGCTAGGCTAGAAGCCAGTCGATCTATTCCTGAGCTAGATGAAGGCGGGCGAAAGCCCGCTGGAGGTCTTAAGACGTTCTGACGTGCAAATCGTTGTTGTGACTTGGGAATAGGGGTCAAAAACCAATCTAGACTGGCGCTCGCTAGTTCCAACCGAAGCGTCTCGCAGGGCGTGCTTTGTGGAGATAGTGTTTCCGGTAGAGCACTGATAGAGAGGCGCGGGGGAGAAATCCCTCACCTCTCATTCAAACTCCGAACGGATATACATCGTAGAAGCAAGGACACGGGTTCATGTGGCGTAAGGCTCATGACCGAAAGGGGTTTAACCCAGACTGAAGTTAAGGTCCCCAAATCTTTGCTAAGTGTCAAGCTAAAGAGCGTATTCTCGCCAAGACAGCAGGGAGGTAAGCTCAGAAGCAGCTATCCTTTAAAAAGTGTGTAACAACTTACCTGCCGAGGGGGGATGCCTCAAAAACGGACGGGGCTAAAGCAAAGTACCGATACTTTAGATAATCATCAGTGGATGATTCGTGGTAGGTTGGCGTAGTGATTGGGTCGAAGCAGGGCGGTGACGTCCTGTGGACCGGTTTCTATTGCAGATCTTGGCGGCAGTAACAGCATAGTATAGTGAGAATCTATACCACCGCAAGCGTAAGGGTTTCCAGGCAATGCGTTATCAGCCTGGAGGTAGTCGATCCTAAGGTTTGCCTCAAAAGAGTAAATCGAATGGGAAACTAGTTAATATTCTAGTACCTTACATGGAGCGTTTGAGCTATATGGTTCGCTTTCGGATAGGGGTTGTACAACCATCGTTGTATCTAACTATTCAAGGGTTGGGGAGTGTCGTAATGACGAGAACCAGTCCGAGGTAGGAATGGCTTCGCGTTAGCGAAGTTTTCTCGAATCCAGGAGACCATGAAAGATCGTGTAGTTAGCAAAATGTAAGTTCGTACCCAGAACCGACACAGGTGCGCTGGCTTAGAAAGCTAAGGTGCTACGGGTATACCGTATGGCGAGGGAATTCGGCAAATTAGTCCTGTAGCTTAGGTATAAGGGATGCCTGCAATCTTCATGAGGAATGGGGATCGCAGGTTGCAATGACAAGGGGGTTTCGACTGTTTAATAAAAACACAGGCGACTGCTAGTCCGAAAGGATTTGTATAGTCGCTGAATCCTGGCCGGTGCCGGTACCTAAAACTTGGGTTCAACCGAGCTAAGGGCCGGTTAACGCCGGGAGTAACTCTGACTCTCTTAAGGTAGCCAAATGCCTTGTCGGGTAAGTTCCGACGCGCATGAATGGAACAACGAGAGCCCCACTGTCCCCGCCTACAACCCGGTGAAGCCACATAAGGTGGACGAACAGTCCATCAACTTCCATCGGGGAGAGAAGACCCCGTGGAGTTTTACTGCAGCTTGTGCTTGTGGTATAGTAAGAATTGCACAGGGTATCTGGGAGCCATGCTTAACATTCCCCGGGATGTTAAGAAGCAACGATGTAACACCAGACTCTTTTTGCAGTACCACTTATCCAGTGAAGACCGGAGACACGTGCAGGTGGGCAGTTCGGCTGGGGCGGCACCCCTTTGAAAAGATATCAAAGGGGCCCAAAGTTGAGTTCAAACGGGGCAGAAATCCGTTGAAGAGGGCAAAGCCAAAAACTCGACTGAATGGATTTCCAAACGCACGGAATTCATAGACGAAAGTCTGGCTTAGCGATCCTTCGTGTGCCCACTATTGGGGCCCGGAGGTGACAGAAAAATTACCCCAGGGATAACAGGCTCGTCGCGGGCGAGAGCTCCTATCGACCCCGCGGTTTGGTACCTCGATGTCGGCTTTTCCTATCCTGGTCCTGCAGCAGGGGCCAAGGGTGAGGCTGCTCGCCTATTAAAAGGGAACATGAGCTGGGTTTAGACCGTCGTGAGACAGGTCGGTCTCTGCCTGATGGAAGCGCGAATAACTGAGGGGAAGTTGCTCTCAGTACGAGAGGAACAGAGCAGCGTGGCCACTGGTTTACCGGTTGTCTGATAAGGCAGGCCGGGCAGCTAAGCCATTTAGGCTAAGTGCTGAAAGCATCTAAGCACGAATCCTATCCCGAGACAAGTTATTCTTTCGTAAGATGAAGGTCGGCAGCAGAATACTGCGTTGATAGGAAGGTGGTGTAGATCACAAGCTTCGGCGAGTGGTGAGCCAGCCTTTACTAATAGACCAACACATCGGTTCAGCCACTTACATAGAGACTATGCGCGATGAATCATTTTCATTCATCAAGTGGAAAAATATACACGACTTGTACGATGATTATATTTTTAATCACTCCATAGCAAATGCTATGCAATTTTTTGTGATTTGAAATTCTTTTGAATACTATACACGACAAAAAAATTCCTGGCACTATTTTATCTACTTGTAATTTAATGTAATAGATAGATTCAATTTTTGTGATGATTGCCAATAAAGCATTGTTTACAAATTTTGCTTTCGACTCTGGCCTTTAAGAAATCAATTTGTTCAGAATTTAATCTACCATGCTGGATTAGGTTGATTAATTCTTCAGTTTTAATGATCTCAAATATTTTTTGGCATTTACATTCTGTACATTTACAATTGACTTTTTCTCCCATCTATTTGGACTATTAAAACATCTTAAAAATAATATTTGGTATTAAAATAATGTGATCTAAAATTTGATTATTATTTTTTCATTTCAACTTGTTTTTCTATTGTTTTTATACAAACATGACAAATCATAGATTTATCTGGTAATTTACGTATGATCTCATGATTTTGAAATTCTGAATTGTATGTTGCGCCTATTACAATCTTGTTAGTCCATACTTCATAATCTTCTTTCTTTTTTCCACAAACAAAACAATTCATAATTTTTCTCTATTTGAAATGAACTTAAGGTTATTACTAAAGTTTAGGTAAATTTCCTGATTTATCTAAATTTGATTTACAAACTTTACAATAGAGTCTAACTTCTGTTGATGGAAACTCTGTTCCACAATTTTTACAAGTATAAAATTTTCTTTCACTCACAAATCTCTTAAACAAAGTATCAACTTAAGCTTATGGATAGATCTAAATTTAAACTCGTTCACTAATGTTAAATTTACAATGACTGCACGAATCATTTCCTATTGTGGAATATGATAAACCGCAATTTGAACAAATGACAAATTCTGACATGCATATTGCATGATGTCTCCTCATAAATAGCTCTCAAAACGCATTTTAGAATTTTGTTTGTGCCTGAAACATGCAACTATTTACTGTGTTATCGAAAATTACACACTATCTCTTGTATTATATCTAATAATAAAATAAAATTATAATGGGACTTATCTCATCGTTAAAAAACCTAAATTTGAATTTGTCTGACTTGGAAGAAATTCTTGCAGAACACTCTATTGCTGCAGTAACTGATGATCATGGAACTATTGTATATACAAATAAAAAATTCTGTGAAATCTCAAAATATGCTGAAGACGAATTATTGGGACAAAATCATAGAATTTTAAAATCTGATGAACATAATTCTAAATTTTTTACTGATCTGTGGGAAACAATATCTTCAGATAAAACTTGGGCTGGTGAAATAAAAAATCGTGCAAAAGATGGAACGTTTTATTGGGTTAAGACTACAATTGTCCCCGTTAAAGATTCTGAAAGAAACATAAAATATTTTGTTGCGATTAGCACTGATATTAGTAAAGAAAAGCAAATGTGTGAAAAACTTTTACAGGTTGAACAAGAACTTATCCAACAAAATTTATCGCTAGCATCTAAAGTTGCATTAAAAAGCTCTGACATTGTAAAGAATGAACGACTTACAACAATTGGAACTATGGCAAGTAGGATAGCTCATGACTTGAAAAACCCTTTGACTATCTTACATACCTATGCTGATATGTTAACTCCTGAAATTCTTTCAAAACTAGATTCTAAGGATAAAGAAAAATGGTTTAGATTACAAAACTCTATTTTTGATATGCATAGAATAATTGATGATGTGTTAGATTTTGCTCGGACTAGTGAAATCAATAAGAAAAAAACATCATTTTTGAGTATTTTACGGTTATCGTTGAATAACGTTCGTACCACTTATGGTGTTGTGATTAAATTACCTGAGAATGATGTTGTTTTGAACTGTGATCGTAGAAAAATTGAAGGTGTAATGTCAAATCTAATTAATAATGCTGTTCATGCTTTAGATGGACAAGGAGAAATTGAAATTACACTCTCCTCTGATTCTAAAAATATAGTTATACAAGTAAAGGATTCTGGTCCTGGAATTCCTGATGAAAATTTAGAGAAAATTTTTGAACCTATGTTTACTACTAAAAACACTGGTACTGGTTTGGGATTAGTAATTTGTAAAAGTATTGTTGAACAACACGGTGGAAGTATATCTGTAAATAATAACCCTACAACTTTTACAATCACATTACCTATTTGATTTTTTTATTGGTTTTACTCTTCTAACTCTATGTCGTTTTGAAGTTCATTAGGCAATCCAATCCACCAATCTTTATGACTCTCAGACATCATCCAAAATTGTTCTAAACTTGTTAATAGATCTGTCGGTTAATTCTTCACAGTAATTATTCAAGAAAATCTGACAAAATCTAGTCTTTCAAATATTTGATATCTGAAACATTGTCTGTATCTTTGGTTTTCACAACTATTGTATCGCCTAGTTTATTGAAAACCCTTTGGCGTTTTTCATTTGTTAAAAGCCATCCTAAAATTACATCAACTGGTAAAAGAAAAGCTTTTCCAAAACTGCTAATCATAATTCCTTTCAAACCTGGTTTTCTTCCATCAACATTAATTATTTTTAAATTCATGATTTTCTTCCCAACAGTTTGACCTATTTTATATTCTAAAACAGTCCAATAAATGAAAAATAAAATACTGGTTGGAATGTATTGTATATTTTCCATCCAAAATGAATTATCTTCAAACTCGTAATATAATGAACCAAATAATGCAAAAATTATTGCTGTTGAAACACTTGAAATGATGATAAAATCAATTAACCATGCAAAGAATCTGTCTGTCCATTTGGCTAAAACTATCTTCGATGAAATATCTGAATTTGTTGGTTCCATGTGATCTGTTTTCCTTTCAAATTATAAAATGTGTTACTCTTTAGCTAATACTCATTCAAACACAGATGATTTATTGACTATTGTTGATATATAATCATGAAAGCAAAATTTGCAACATCTTGTAGTTCTTGTGGGGATAAAATCCAACCTGGAAAAGAGATCTCAAAAAATAAAGATGAAAATTGGGTTCATAAGCATTGTGCTGAGGATTCAGAAG
>NZ_JBSWSP010000017.1:0-25414 GCF_054095825.1 Candidatus Nitrosopumilus sp. bin_68KS | reverse complement strand
ACATTCAGTAGAACAATATTCACTGTAACGATCCCTAAATACTATACCGCATTCTCTACATACCCGATTCATGTACAGATCATTCGATTGAAATCAAGTAATTAAGCATAATGGATGTTTGTTACTTAAGATTTATTTTCTATCTTGTTGCAATGATTACTGAAATTATTCCTACAATCAAAACCAACGATATAATCGAACCAAATTCTGGAACTATGTGAGTGCCAATAATCTCAATTTGGCTTGAATCTACAGGGAAGATTTTGTTGCAAAGAGGGTACGCAGACTATTTTTAAGAACATATCAATTTAAGGAAATTATTAATTTAGCATGATCAATATAAATTTGGAAAATGAATAGATTTCATTTCTGAGAATTAAATGTCAGGTATAATTAGTCATTTATCTTTGAAAATATGACAAACTCTTGACAATTATCAATAAAACGATAAAAGAACTATGCCATTATCATTTTATTCAACACCCGCAGTAAGCGTAAGAAAAGAAAACGAAGTATGGATTGCAACTAGCATGTTAATCCACTATCTTGAATCATTTACAGACTCTCTTGTCGTAACTGAAGAGAATAAAAAACCAATTGGAGTAATTGGAGGCAAAGAAATAATTGAAAATATTTACAAAAATCAATCATCTAATTTTTTTGACAATACCACAGTAGAGCAAATAACAGATAAAAATTTGCTAATATTATCAGAGAAAACTACACTAGAAGAATTAGTTTCAGCATGGAAAAAGTCTAGACGAGCATTTTCCATAATTCCAAATAATTTAGGAGGATACTCTGCAATATCAGGAAGGAAAATACTCGAAATTGGAATTAATTGTATTACAGATTTGACAGTATCTAAAATCCCACGAAAAAAGACAATTACTTTTGAGAAAGAGGACACGATAAAAGACATCATAAAGTTGATGTTAGAAAATAAAACTCGAAAATTATTATTAAAAGATACAAACTATTTCATCAGTGATCGTTTACTCATTCAGAGCATAGCCCAGGATTATGATTTTTTTAGAAATGTGAAATTTTTGGAACGAAAATTTGAAGAATCATTCAAGCTTGAAGAATCTAAAAGAATTTCCAAGGATCTAAATTTAACTGAAATTTCAAAAATTATGTATTCTATGATGCATCCATACATAATTTATCAGGATCAAGTGATCAGTACCTGGGACATATGTATGATGTTGCAATCAGATAAAATAGAATTTTTAGGATAGATATGGAAAAACAAATAGAATGTGTTTTAATGATTGGTATTGCCCTTAGTGGAAAAACAACTTATGTTAAAGCAAATTTTGATCATGAACGTGTAGCATTATC
The DNA here is from genome assembly GCF_054095825.1 of Candidatus Nitrosopumilus sp. bin_68KS. Classification (NCBI taxonomy): domain Archaea; kingdom Thermoproteati; phylum Nitrososphaerota; class Nitrososphaeria; order Nitrosopumilales; family Nitrosopumilaceae; genus Nitrosopumilus; species Candidatus Nitrosopumilus sp. bin_68KS. Next base: position 24,070 of record NZ_JBSWSP010000017.1, on the reverse strand, counting down.
ATTTTTTGATAATGATAGGAAAAAAGAACAAGAGCATATAGAAAAATGCCTAAGCGAAGGGAAAAGTGTAGTAATTGACGATACAAATCTAACTGTTGCTATACGAAAACAACACATAGATCTTGCAAAAAAATATGGGGCCACAGTAATAGGTATTTTCATGAATACATCAAGAGAGCTATTAGAAAAAAGACAGAGGAGTAGACGAGACCCATTCCCATTGGCAGTAATTTACAAGCAAATCAAACTATTAGAAACACCAACAGAGGAAGAAGGGTTCGATAAATTAATTATTAAAAAAATTAATTCACAAAGTTTGGTTCTTTGTGACTTAACCATTTGTCTTTCTTAGTCTGAAGTAACACAAGAATTGAGCCAACAACAACTCCAACTTGTAAGACTTTGGAAATAATTCCCAAGTGTCCTATTCCTCCAGCCTCCATTCCAAACATCATAGCTAAATCAGTTCTAGTTACAGCATAGAGTGCCATAATACCAATAGAACCTGCTATTGCAACTACATATGGAATTGAACTTTTCTTTGATATCATCCAATATGCAACTGGAAGATATGCTATTGCAACTATCAAAAAGAATGGAGCTTTTACCATGTCTTGCTCCTCAAACTCTTCAATGGTTTCAACAAAATACACCGTGGAAGTTGCTATCATCAAACCAACAACAATTCCAATCAGAGATTTTTGATTCATGAAGCATATTGGACAATTTGAGATTAAAATGCAGAAGATATCTCCCATTTGTGGTTTCCACATCTGAAAGTTTGTAGTGGAAACTATCTCCTCTAATTATATCAAATAATGGCTACTAATAGTCATGCAAGTATTAGATCATGTATTAAAAATTGAGGATATTGGGGGAAAAGACAATATTCTAGAAGTGGTTGCCGACAAATACTGTAGAGCAATTTTAGACACTACAATGTACAAACCAAAATCAGTGATGGAGATAGCCATAGACGCCAAGATTCCATTAAGTACCGTATATAGAAGAATCCAGATGCTAGAAGAGCAAAAACTATTGTGGATATCAGGTGAAATTAATGCTGAAGGAAAGAAACTGTTTCTTTACAAAAGCAAAATTAGAGGAATAAAATGCAACTTTAAAGATGGACAAATAGAAGTTGAGATAATGCTCAACAAATAATTTTTTTAAAAAAATAAATAAATCATAAAAGTTGAAAATATCAAAGAAATAAAATTATTTTTAGATTATTCCAAAACCACGATTTAGTAAAAATATTGCTGCAATTAGAATAATCATACTAAATGTAGCAATTAGTTTTCTAGGAGAAATTTTTGACGTTAATTTTACTCCTAAAAATACTCCTGGAATTGAACCCATTAACAAAAACAGCACCAAAAGAAATGGAATGTTTCCAATGTTATAGTGCAATATTGTACCTACTGCAGATATTGCCACTCCAAAAAGAACTGATGTTCCAGCAACATGTTTTGGAGGACAATGACATTTTTTCACAAGAACAGGTAATATCATAGCACCAGCACCAGAAGATGCAATCTGAGTGATGAAGCTGATAATGCATGAAGTACCTAGAAATGTTGTTTTTTCTCCTCGTGTAAAATAGCGATGAGGTAGAAATGTATCATCATTACTTGATTTCTTTAACACATTATTTTTGATCATATACAGGCTAGTCCCTAAAAGGAGGACACCTAACAACAACAGTATGACAGTGTCCAAAATATCTGAACCATAGTTATCTTTGATTCCAGTCCAAATCCAACTAGCAAATAGCATTACAGGAACTACAGGGACAAGTAAGAAGCCTAGTGCTTTCCAGTTAATGTTTCGTTCTTTACCATGTAAAATAGATGCAAATAGTTTTGTTACAAAAATAAAAGCTAAATTAGCACCAATAACTAGTTGTGGGGGGATTCCAATTATGATTAATGGAGGCAGTAATAACGGAGCACCTCCAAGTCCAGAAAGACCTATTGCCACCCCCACCAACAAACCAATTAAAATTAACCCGACAACAAATACAGGATCTGTGACGAATGCGTTAGGATTTGATAATACATCTGTCAGAACTAAACTAACAGAATCATACAATGCAAAATACATCAGATAGTTCTATACTCCAGTTATACTACATCTATTTGGACCCAATTCTAGATCAGGAATGTTAGAAGGAGTCAAAGGAATAGATCCTTTGTTAATCTGAATAATTTTTTGATAGTTCATGGGTCTTGGAACAGTGACATCAACTACTTGTTTTATGAAATCTTCTTTTGGCAGATTCAAAATATCATGTTCTTTTGTTTTTACTATGGTAGTTGAAAATACTCCATTTACTGAAGTTACAGATGCCCCATGGTGAGTTGGGAATACTATGGTATCCAAAGGAAGTTTTAGTAGTTTATTGTGCAATGAATCATAAAGTTGGGATGCAAATTCTTCTGCTTTATCTCTAAGATCAGGTCTTCCAATACTTTCAATGAATAGAATATCTCCAGTGAACACATATTTTTCATCTATCACATATGATAAACTTCCAGGCGTATGACCTGGAGTATGAATTACTCGAAGTTTTGAGTTACCAAAAGTTATTTCTTGACCATCCTCAAGGAAATTAGCTTTTCTATCCCACATCTCAAGTTTGCTTTCATACATTGGAGCACCAGTAAGATTTGCCAGTTGTTGTGCAGCAGAAACATGGTCAGCATGTTGATGGGTATCAATTATGTGAGTAATTTTTACACCTTCTTGTTTTATTATTTCCAGATATTTCTCTGCAGGATATAGAGGATCAATCACTATTGCATCCTTTTGTGATATTACAACATGGGAAAGGCATCCTTTACCAATTTTTTCTACTTGGATTACAGTTGGATTTTTTTCGGCATTTACTGAATTGAGAACCTGACTCCACCCAGCAAGACCGTCTTTTAGAATACGGGATTTAATTCCATTTCTTGCAAGAGCAAAAGTTGCAATAGTTGCCATGTTACCATGTGGACAAATTGTAATTATCTCCTTATTTTGAGGAAGTTTGGAAATACTTTCAGAATCAAATATCTTTGAGAGGGGAATGTTTATGCTTCCAGGAATGTTATAGTCTGAAAATTCATCCGGATCTCGAACATCTAATAGATACACACTTGGATCTTGTAATTTCTTTGATAGTTCTTCGGGATTTATTGCAGTAGGTGGGCTGCCTTTTACCAATTCATTAGTCCAATTTCTCATTCCACCCTTCAAATAATGTGCATCTAATCCAAATGAGCGCATCATAGCTACAGTTTCTGCGGACATTTTACCATCTTCATCAATTAGAACAAGTTTCACATTCTTTGGAATTTTTGGCATTAAGGTATCTTTAGTTTTAGTATCACAAACGGCATGGACTGATCCATTAATGTGACCTTCTCTGTAAGCATCCTGCAATCTTAAATCAAACAAAAGCATTGGTTCATTTTTTTCTAGTGACTTATTCAGATCTTCTGAAGTTATTTCAAATTTCTTTGTACTTTGATTAGTCATATGTTATTATCTCCAAATCAATTATTTGTGTATTTAAAATAAAAAAGAAAAAAATCATATTCCCTTAACCGTTGGTTACAGGAAATATGTGTACATGCATGCTTCCATGATTATAGATATGTCCCATTCCCTTCAGAGGAACATCCACAGTGGTAGAACCTGACCATCCACCATCGACAACAGCAGTTCCGACTAGATCACCTGCACCTGCAGAAAGTGAAATTTTTTGGTTTACCCCAGATTTTGCAACACTGAGTTCTTTGAGTGTGACTTTGAGAGTCTTTTCATTTACAGGATCCACATTACTTACTTTAACGCCTACTACAGAAGACATTGCTTTGTAATATGGTTCGCAATAATGTGGTGGCATACCTCCATCCTTGTGACATTGTTGATGTACAGTTCCAGGACCATACCAAATTCCATGTTTGCTTGGACCGCCACCCATCATCATCCCTCCTGAGCTACTATCACTACCCATACTCATTCCACCACTAGAACTAGAGCCACCCATTCCGCTCATTCCACTCATAGCATCTACTTGTGAAAAGTCGTTAGACAAGACAAGTGCACCTGAAGTAAGCACCCCAGCTACGATTCCAATTATAATTCCTTTACTAATGTTCATTGATTGTCAAAAAAAATATTCGCGTATAACTTGAAAACACAATTTTCATGTATGGCTTTCAATATTGGTAATCGTTATCGGAAATTGTCTACTTTTGTATTATATTGTAACAGCAAACTGATTTCATGATATTGAAATTAGAAAATGCAGGATTTGGAAAAAATATCAAATTCTATGCAAAAATGACAAGAAAATGTCTTGTATGTGATAGTGATAAAATATGCTCAAACCAATTCGGAATATTGTGCGAATGTTGTGGAGCTTTGTGGAGGTTTGAATAGTGGCAGCAACATGTAGAGGAATTTGTCAAGATTTCAAAAGTATTGGAACATCAATGAAACTAAAATATCAAGAAGGGCAGAAACGATGTAGTTTTTGTGGAATTTTCATGGATTGTGAAGGAACAAGATGTCCATGTTGTCACATGATACTAAGAACAAAATCAAGGAATAGACTTTCAAAAATCAAAAGACGAGAAAAAAACTACCAATAAGCACTAGTTCCCATTCCTTGGTTTTCTACAATTTGTACATCCAGTTCTTCCAATCCAAATATAACATAAATTGATTTTAATCTATTTTGATAAAGAAAGTATTTTTTTCCATCATCAGTTACAACTGAACCTGTGACTTTTAGAATTTTACTCTCTTCAAGTTCGTTAACACGTCTGTATGCAGTAGTCATTGGAATATCACAGTCTTTTACAATTTGTACCACAGATTTTGGTTGTTCAATGGTGTAGTTCATTATTGTTCTAGAATAATCATCAGAGAGTGCTTTTAGAATTGCTTTTCTGAGATTAGAATCTCTTCCTAATATTTTAAAATCAGCCATACCATTAACCCTAATTTAGCATACAATATAATCTTGATTTAGAAAAAAAGAAAAACAACGGGGTCACGTTCCTGATTGAATATGAGAGATCCACACTTTCATCTCACTTTCTAAAACTTGAAAGTCAATTCCTTCTTGAACAAGTGCATAAGTTGCTATTGTATCTCTTTTTTCAAAACCACAAATAATTACCAAGTGTGGAAATTGTATTTCTGTATATATTGTTGAATTGTAAAATAATAGTAATGGGTTTTACACATACAGTAAAAACTGAAAAAGGTATTGATGAGGCAATTACTGATTTATCTCATAATCTTAAGGAAATAGGATTTGGAGTACTAGGAACACTAGATTTCAAAAAGATTCTAGCAGAAAAAGGATTGGAATTTGCAGACAATTACAAACTGATGGAAGTATGTAATCCTCACCTTGCAAAACAAGTGTTAGAGACAAATCCAGATCTAGGATTGTTATTACCATGTACTATAGCAGTTTATCAAAAAAATAATGAGAATTTTATCAGCCTAGCAAGACCTACTTCTCTACTTTCAATGGTATCAGATGACAATCTCAAGATTTCTGGGGAAGATATTGAAAATGGTCTTATCAGAATCATAGAAAATACAAAATAATATTAGTTTTTAAAAATAAAAAAATTATGGGGAGAAACCTGAACCATCAACGTTTCTGTCCCATTCATCTACCATTGGGTTTTGTCTTTGTTCAAGTTCTGCCCAATATCCATTTATTTTTCCCGAAGGAACATTAAATGTGGCAGACACTGTGTCGCCAACTTGTGCACTGCATTCAGGCACAACAACACTCATTCCATATTGGGATTCCCCAACACAACCATATTCCATATTTGCTATGACAGTTACATCCTCAGTAACTTCTGTAGGAATATAGTTCCACGGGGTTATAGTGAAAACTACGGCAACTGCGATACCTGCAATCATTGCAGACAAAAGTACGCGTCTTGATAGTTTTCCTTCATTTTGTTTTTGTTTGTACATTTTTCCTTACTTCATATAGTCAAGAATGCAATATAACATCCAGAAACAATTTCCGTGTATGACAACCACATTTGGAAAAGGTCTCGATTGTTAAATTCTAAAAAGTTGTATCATGTATTGTGTTGATGAAGGTTGATATTTTTTCCATCAAAAATAGTTCCAATGCCCTAAGCGGCTTTGGTTTGGTCGCAACTGTAATGTTGTTCATGTTTCTTTGGTTTGGAACTATACCTGCATCAGCACATACTTCAGTTGATATAGACAATATTCAAATTGATGTGGGTTGGGGAATTGAGCCACCAGTAGTAGGCATTAGAAATGATTTTGTTTTCAAAATTGTTGAACTTGGAGACCGAGAAGGATTATACACCGGAATTACAAGTGCCTTTAAAAATTTGGAAGCAACTGCAATGTATGGCGGAGCTACTAAAAAAATAGATGTTAATTCAGATCCAAGACCAGGATATTATTTTTCTCCAGTAATCCCTACGAAAACGGGATCAATCATCATGGATCTTAAAGGAAAAATTAACGGAATTGAAATTGATGTTCAAATTCCAATAGAAGACGTAGAATCAACTGCAATTCTTGATTTTCCACAAATAAATACACAAACATCGAGTTCAGAAATTTCTTCATTGAAAAACACAATTTCCTTTTTGCAAAAAGAGGTATCAATAATGAAATTAGATTCAAAGGATACGAGAATGGATGATGGAGAAAGTTATGATTTAGCAATATTTGGCATATCTCTTGGCGCAGCAGGAACAATTTTTGCAATAATAGCCATGACTAAAAACAAGGCAGGTTTTAGAAACCAAAATAAATCACACACGTAGAAAAACTAGATTTTGTTGACATGTAATCGATTTCCACACTTGAAAGATACTAGTGAAAAAGGTCTATTGAGTTTTAATGTAATTTTAGAGTAATGGTTTACAGGTCTGTAATCAAAGAACGACCAACCAAATCAACTTCTCGAAATATTTCCTGGATCTATTTCTTCTGAAAAAACATTTGAAGAGTTAGGAACTGAACTGAAAAATAAAATTAATAAAACATTTGGAAGATCTTTGGCAATTAGAGAAATTGATGCAGGTTCATGTAATTGATGTGAAATAGAAATCTCTGCGTTGAATAATCCCATTTATGATATTGCACAATTTGGAATACATTTTGTCGCTTCACCAAGACATGCTGATCTTCTATTGGTTACTGGTCCGGCATCAAAAAATATGGAAAAAGCATTGAAAATTGCATATGACTCTACACCTGAACCTAAGATGGTAATTGCAGTTGGTGCATGTGCGTGCAGTGGGGGAATATTTGGAAAAAATTATGCAACTACAGGGGGTATTGACAGCATTGTTCCTGTGGATGTATTCATACCTGGATGTCCTCCACGACCACAAGCATTGATTTATGGAATCATGATGGCACTAAACAAAATATGATGTCAGATCATTACCTAAAACATGAGTATGAATGAATTTGATATGAGTTTGAGAAGAAACTAATTTAAGAAAAATAAAAAGAAAGAGAGATCATTGAAGTTCTTGGATTCGTTTTACGATTTGATTCATCTCAAATACCATTTTTTTCTGTGAAATGATATTTTTTGACTCTAAGAATTGTTTTTGGATGTCAGAAAGAGAGTCTTTTAGTTCAGTTATCTGCGTAGGCTTTGGCTCAAACACAGTTCTTGTAATAGGAACTGATTGTTTTGAATCAACTTGAACTTTGGAGATTTTTGCAGTGCAGCCATAACATGGAGCAGCAAGGTCATTTTCGTATCTAGGCAATTTTCCATTAATGTCAAAGTTGGATTGAATATCTTCTTGTGCAAGATTGTGTTTTATGTTAAGTTCACGCACAATGTTTTGCATTTCAATTTTCGGCATCTTGGCAAATTGGACATATTGCTTCATGGCTTCAGAAAATGTACCTCCATTTGTCAGAACAGAATCCCTGGCATCTCTTGCCAAAGAGATTTTTACTTGAAGGTAATCGAATTGATCCCAGAAAATTTCGTGGTTTGTTGCATTTAGATTGGAAACATATTTTGCAAACGCATTTCTAGGCGTAAATTCTTGATAGGATTTTTCCATTCTTTTGATTTCTTGTTTTAGAGATTCTTGAGCAATGTTTCGTTGTTCGTCAATGAGTTTTTGTTGTGCATTACGCTTGTTTTCAGTCTCTTTTGCCATCAGAAATTGTTTTTTTGAGAATTCGATTTTTGCAAGTATATCTTGCGAAACAGAATTATTCAGTTCGTCACCTTCAAATTTTTTAAAATCAGACTGTGCAAAGGCATTGGTACTAAAAACAGACATCATAATTACAGAAGCAATTATTGAGGCGTACAATAGTTTAGTCATTGAACAAAAATTAGAAAAATTGCTTAAGAGGAATTCGTAGAAATTATTAGATTAAATCATACTGATGGTTTTAATACAAGTTTTCAAGCCCTAGAGAGATTTGACTAGTCAAACCTACATTCACAAACAATAACGATCTACTAAATGATCGATATTCTATATAGTTAGCATAGACTAGTTTTTAATCACATAACTATTGCAATGATTTATGGGTCAATGGTTATCCTGGATAAAATCTAATGAAAAAGAACTTTTAAAAATTCTTGACGATTTAGCAAAAAAAGCAGTTGAAACTTCAGAGGCAGTAGTTGTTTTATTTAATGATCTTAGTAATGAAGAACAAGTAAAAAAAATTCACGAGTTAGAAACAGAGGCAGATGTGTTAACACGGGATATTTTCTCTGAATTAAACAAGACATTCATCACACCTTTGGATCGTGAAGACATGCAGAGAATCGCATCTAAAATAGATGATGTGATTGATTTCATGGATGGTATTGCAGCGCGAGTTTACAGCTACAAAATCACCACCCCTCCACCATACACTGTGGAAATGGCCAGTGAATTGGTAAAAGCTACAAAAGAAGTAGAATATATGATTTCAAAATTACAACGAATCAAAAATCCCAAAGATATGATTGAGCATTGTCGAAATACAGGAGACATTGAACATGTAGTTGATGATTTGTACAGAGAAGCCATCCGAGAGCTCTTCGAAAGTGAGGATGCAATTAAAATTATCAAACTCAAAGATATCTATGAAACAATGGAAACTGCATCTGATCGATGTGTTGATGTTGCAGATGTCATTGAAGATATTGTTCTAAAATATACATGAGATGGTTAAATGATAGAAATAGCAATTGGTGCAATTATTGTTGCATTAATCTTTGATTTTGTAAATGGATTTAATGACTCTGCAAATTCTGTTGCCACTGTTATTGGAACACGGGTTCTAAAACCAATTCATGCTGTAGGTCTATCTGCAGCAATGAACTTCATAGGACCATTTGTTTTTGGTGTAGCTGTTGCAACCACCATTGCAAAAGGAATTGTTAGTCCGGATGACATTACAGTATACATGATTGTCGGCGGTTTAGCAGGGGCAATTGGTTGGAGTACTCTGTGTACTTATTTTGGATTACCCATATCCAATAGTCATTCTCTAGTTGGCGGAATTATGGGTGCAGGCATCATAGGATTAGGTTTTGAGAAGTTAGTTTACGGTGGTTTGACCAAAATCTTTGCAGGCATTGTCATTGCCCCTATAGGCGGAATAATCTTTGGTTTACTATTAACCACATTGATAATTACGATATTTGCGAGCTATAAACCGGGTCCGGTTAACAAAACATTTGGCAAATTACAAATAATTTCTTCAGCATGGTTTGCATTAACTCACGGAGCCAATGACGGGCAAAAAACAATGGGAATTATTGTTTTAGTTTTATTTTCGACAGGAATGATTCCTGAACTTGATATGCCATTATGGGTAATTTTAGCTGCTGCAACTGCTATGGGATTGGGAACTTTCTTTGGAGGATACAAAGTAATCAAAACTCTAGGCGTAAAAATTACAAAACTCAAACCATATCAAGGATTTGCAGCAGAAACTAGTGGGGGGTTAATGCTAGCAATCTTCGCAGTATTTGGAATTCCAGCTAGTACTACACATGCAATTACTGGAACGATTATGGGTTCAGGAGCTGCACGTAGAAAACGAGCAGTGCGATGGAAAGTCAGCAGACAAATTGTATTTTCATGGATAATCACAATACCAGGAAGTGCGTTGATGGGGATTGGGGCCACTTATTTGATTGATTTGTTTGTTTAAAGACATATTCTAAAACAATATGATTTTTTACAACTTTGAGATGTAAAAAAAGAAAAAAATTGTTTTAGGTTACTAATTTGCTTTTAACAGATATAGCAGTCTAAAATAATCAGATCTATTTTCTTTAAGATCTTTTCTCAAATCTGACAATTTTGTTGTCAAATCATTGATCTTTCGGATATCAAGTTGTTTAGTTGGACTATTTCCACCTAATGATTGATGCAAAGCTTGCAAATCTGCATTAGTCTTTGAGATTTCTGACTTTGTTGCAATCAGATTCTTTTCAGATTGATCAATCATCTTGTTTAATTTGGATTTGTCTACAACTTTGATCTTGATATTTGCAGGATCAAATGCACTTAGTTGAGTTGCAGTAATTGTACATGTGTCCTTTGAAATGACTTTGTTTAATTGGACAGTTTTTACTTCGGCCAAAGATCTAACTATAACTTCAGGTGCTCTCATATTTGTTGAATCACTTGAACATACCTCAAAGATTACAGAATAGATATTCTCAACACTTGTTGGTGCAATTGTCAATATTTTAGCTGATGGTGATGCAGCTGCAAATGCTTGACTTGGACCTGCAAGTAATAATGTTACAGTAAGAACTGCAGTTAAGATTGTTAATTTAATTTTCATTTCTTCGATTCACCTCCTCCTATTGGGTTAAGTAAAATTACTTGAGTTCCTCAAGAAGATCTTCGTCTTGGAAGATCCATGTAAGACCAATCATATCCATAGCAGAAATGCTAGTTGAGAGAGGGTTTTTGGCCTCACTTTCAACCAGAATTTGCTGGCTTGGGTCATGTTTGAACTGAATTACAGTTGACATGACATATTATGGTATCAGAATTATATCTTAATACCACTTGATTTGTGGCATGCCTTTTGAACAATAAGGGAGCATATTACAGGACAGCACTACATTTGATGAAAAACATCAAAATCCCTCAAAGCGTGGAGTCGTAAGGATACGAAAGTCTTTGAGAGTTTTTTGATGTTAGTAGAATTAGAATAAAGTACTTTATTGATTGGTGTTTGTGTAAAACATTCAATCATTATTCAATGTTAGATCTAAATTTTTAAAAATAGTAGAAGACTAATTTCAAAAAAGCAGATTATTGTAAAATTTCTGTTACCGATTCATTTTTTTAAGCTGTCATTAGAATAACCTTAGGAATAATAAATCAATATGGACTTGGATTCACATATACAACATGCAAACAAGGCAATTCATAATACCAAAGTAGTTCGAGAAACATCAAGAAAAATTTTAGGAAGAAAATTAAATGTACATCCAACCTACATTAGAGAACTAAGTAAAACTATGCAAAGTGTGATTATCAGTACAGATAAAGCAATCAAAGGAGCAAAGTTAGCTGAATCAAGAGCAAAATCAAGACTTGCAGCAGTTAAAAAAGCAACAGCTAAAACCATTGCCCATACCAAAAATGCAAAATATGCAGCTATCGCATCAAAGAAAACAGCAAATGCAGCTCTTGAAACATCAAATAAAATGAAAAACCCAAAATATGAAAAAAAATATCAAGAAATCTTTGATGCCCAAATTGCAGGGTCAATACATGTTGCCAAAGTAGCAGAAATTGAAACAGAGAAAGCACTAAAGGCATCAAAAACAGCTAGAATTGCTGCAAGAATGGCATTAAAAGAAATGCAGATTTAATCTAGGTCACACTATAAAGTAAATTTTAAAACAAATATTACCAATTATTCTTCTGGATTAAAACCCAGTTCCCTAAGATCATTTCTTATCTCTGCTTTAATTTGGTCTAATTCTGTTTTTGGGATATCAAAGCTTATCATCTTTCGAATTTGGTTTAACATTACACGTCCTTCCTGATCATCAGATAGTTTTTGCCCTGATTCTTCAAATGTATAATATGCTTTCATAATTTCCAATCTAGGTTCCAAATCATTCCTATCAGGACTATCCATCCACTCATCAATCATTATTCGTAAATCTTGTTGAGTAACTGGAGGTGCAGATTCAAAATTAAGTGAATTTATTCCCAAAAATACAATCACGATACCAATTCCCACTACCGAGGCAATTGGTAGTATTTTATTCACTACATTCACCTACATGATTAATTCCAATATGTTCAGAAGTTATCATGCATTTGTTCCCATATGTATTCCCATCAACACCACAAATTGGAGCATATTCTAAAGTACAGGCAAAAATAGGAAAGTTTGTTTGCCATCCACGTGTTTGAAGTGTTTGAACTGATTGGGGCTTAACACATGCAGGAGAGCCATCATATGATTTGAAGATTAAAGCAAATCCCTCAGCACAAATTACAGAGCGAGCAGGAATTCCAGATTCACCTTGCAGTGAAGGTCTAAGATATGGTTTTTCTTGTCCATCAATTACACATATTTTCCCAGGATATGCTCCAGGACCACATCTATCATCAAGTACGCAAATTTCACCCAATGGGACAAAACCTGGGGCACACATGTTATTGTAAGGAATGTGTCTAGTAGAAGTTTTTTCTAAAATATCAATTAGATGGTATCTTTTACTAGAAGAATCTGCTGGAGGATTTTCGATATCAGTTATTTTTACTAAGATTTTGTATGCATGTCCTTGTTCAAAAGTAAATCCTTCAATGGAATCATAAAAATTCTGCCAATCAGAAGTTTCATCTTCACGAATTTGCATACATTTTTGTGGTGCTACACCTACACAATCAACCAAAATTGGACTGATGAAAAATGTTTTTGTTTCGTCTGAAAATGATTCTTGAATTGCAATTGTGCTAAATAAAATAAATGGAATTACAAACAAAATTGTTTTCATAATATTGCCATATAATATTCATTTATAGACTTTGATGAAATTTCAATTTTACTAAAAAGAAAAAAAAGGATAAAAAAATTATCCTAGTTTGTAGAGATTCTTGAGGATTTGCTTTGCACTATACTCTGCAACAATCTTCTTGTATGTTTTTACTTGTTCTTTCTTTATAGAACCAAATTCATCATGAATAATTTTAGGTGAATTCTGAAGAGGTGTCTTATCTTTAGTTTTTACACCATAAGATTTTGCTTTTAGTTTATCTGAATAATCAGCCTTTGTAGGTTGAGCATATGCATCAGATAACGATGGAGCAATAACTCCTGTAGCCAAGATTGTCATAATTGATATTGCCAAAATTGTTTTCATTATTTTCAAATACACCTCCTCTTAGTCAGATAAGCTGAATTTCTTATAGAATGAATGATTTTAGGCGTGTTTTTTCCTCTAGTTAGAAGAGAGTGGTCGGACTCCCTTCTAACTATATTTGGTAAACGACTTTTTGTAGATTGGTCGATGGCGGGTTGCATTACAAGTAGAAAACACAAAAAATATTTGTCTATACCGTACAGTTTGTGGCATGCCTTATTTTTTGAATATTTGAAAAATTCTAAAATTAGATAAATCTAGGCATCAGCATACATTGAAACTTCCCAAGCTGTTGGGGTTTGTGCAAATGCAGTGTATTCTTTATATTTTATTTCAGAGTATGCATCAAGAAAGTCTTTTGTAAAAATTTCTTCTAAGAACTTTGAATCACTTCCCAATGAATCAAGGGCTCCTTTCAAAGAAACAGGCAATGAACCAATTTTGTATTCTCGTTTCTTTTCTGCAGAAAGTTTGTACACATTTTCTTCAATAGGATCACCTGGATCAATTTTATTTTTTATTCCATCCAATCCTGCCAACAATAGTGCAGCCTCTAAAAGATAGATGTTTGCAGTTGGATCAGGTACACGATACTCTATTCTCTTACTTTTGGATTGATTGCGATTATACATTGGAACTCTAATTGCAGTTGAACGGTTTCCTAAACCCCAACAAACATTGACTGGTGCTTCAAATCCTGGAACAAGACGTTTGTAAGAATTTGTAGTAGGGTTAGTAATTGCGCATAAAGCTGATGCATGACTTAAAATTCCACCAACATAATATCTACCAGTTTGACTCATCTGTGATTGCTCATCATTTTCATCATACATGACATTTGATTTTCCATTCCATAGACTTTGATGAGTATGCATAGCTGATGCATTATCACCAAAAATTGGTTTTGGCATAAAAGTCGCAACTTTGTTTTTTCGCTTAGCTTTTACTTTAACCAAATTTTTAACTGCAATAACATTGTCTGCCATGGCAATCATCTCATCATATACTAAATTAATTTCACATTGACCCGAAGTTGCAACCTCATGGTGCTCTGCTTCTATTTTTATTCCAAAATAATTATACAAATCATCACATACATCCTTTCTAAATCCTTCAAGAGTATCCTTTGGTTGTGATGGATAGTACCCTTCTTTGAGATCAATTGCAGTACTTACATTACCTTTAGCCCAAGGCGATTCTTTGGATTCAATAGAATACCCAGAACCTCCATAGGCATGAGTTGCAGCATAGGGTGATGGATAGACATTGATTGTGTCAAATACAAAAAATTCAATTTCAGGGCCCCAATTAGTATGAGTTAATCCAAATTCAGATAGTTTTTCTGATGCTTTGTGTGCAATGCCTCTAGAATCCCGATTAAATCTGGATTCCTTTCTTGTACTGCCATCATACAGATCACAGAAGATTCTAGCATTTTTCCGATTACCAGGATCATAATCGTTTGGAAGGATTTTAAATGAAGTTGGATCAGGTAATAAAATCATATCAGAGTGATTTACGGATTTAAAGCCAACGATAGAGCTTGCATCTAGTTTTTCAAGGCCGTTTACAAAACTATCCTTGTCAATTGCATAACTTGGCATTCCAACATTGTGCAATTCACCGAAAATATCTACAAACCAGAAATCAATGAACGATATGTTTTCATTTTGAATAGCTTGGAGTACTTGATCTGAATTCAATTAATTAAATTTGTAGAGCAGTTTACTAATGTTGTTTTGTAAGTCAGAGTTGTCAAGATTGTCAGGTTAATTCAGAAGGATCAAATGATTTTGCTAATCTTTGTAAAAATAGCGTTATTTTTACTTCTATTGGGTAAAATGTCAATAAAATTTTCAATTCATTATTAACAAAAATATAGTCAAAATTGATACAGCGATCAAAAATTAATTTTCACTCATTGGGCTAAATCCAAATTCCTAGTTGAAAAACATGAAAAAAGTAACAAACCAAACAACAGAGAACCCAATTGAAGAAAAACCCATACAACATAGATTGAAACATGCAAGCTGTATTACAGTAGAGTCTGCAATCAGAAATAAAGTAAACCTGAATATTTCATGGTATGACGTTCACGGAGAAGAGCAAAGTCAAAAATATTCAATAGCCGCAGGTTCAGTAATAGAATTATAAAATAAAATATTTTTTTTCTTTTTTTTGAAAACTTTTCCAGACATTACTAATCAAAACTAGGCAGTTTTTGAATAATTAGATAATAAAATTTAGAATTAATTTATGAAGTATGAGTCATAATCACTTTTTTTAGAGGCGGATTATTCTTGAAATAGCTTGCAGTGTACAAAATTTTATCGCCTTCAGGCATAGGATTTGCACATTTTCCACAAATGGGCAATATCACTTCTGCATCATATTCTATCTCCCCAATTACAAATTTGCATTTGTGGCAGAAAATAGATTTTGTGTCATAAAGATTCATTTTTTTGTAACCTCTATTGGCATCTGAATCAAAATGCTGTTGCCATATTTGGCATCAACTGATGTTTCATAGTTTTTACATGAATTTGCTAACTGTAATTTGTTGTATTTTACAACTTTGGAGCCAAGATCAGATGTAATTGAAAATGTTGGAGTAGACACATGTTCTTGACCAATACAGATTTTGAATTGAACATAATAACTATCATCAGAGGTTTTTGCCAGATATTGTATTTTAATTGAATTGACATTAGGATTTTTTGGAGAATCAGCATATACAGATATGGAAAATAAAGAAACAAGCAAAACTGCACCTAAAACTAGCCCAAGTTTTTTATTTTCAGAGTTTAATTTTTTCATTTTATTTCCTTTTGGTGAAACGTAAGGAGGCAACTATCAGGATTCGAGGGGATCCAAGAGATATGTCAGACCTCTTACGTTTTCGCCAAATAGTCTAACACAAATCAATTATATCAAAATATTTTTCAAACTGTGGTATGCCTTGGGCATTCTAATCATGCAACATTAGATATAGGTAGTTTGTAATTAATGCCAGATAAGATACATGTTGAATGAATTTGCTCATCTGATTCATTGAGACAAGTTTTACATTCAAATTTTATTGGCTGTGAACAAATCGAACATTTTTGTTTGATCTCTTGACTAGCACCACATTTTCTACAACAATCAATTCTCATTTTACTTTGCACCTAAAGTACCATAGACAAAGCAATTACAGAGATTGTCGCAATAGCATAAAAGGCATAAAATGCCTTTTTGTTACGTGGGATCATCAATTTTGATTTTTGTTTATTTTGGATCATTGTAATTCCTCCTTTGAAGAAACAGCGAGACACCTGTGAAAAAACTCACAGGTTTTTACTGGTCTAAGGTAGTTTTGTTCTCGCATGGTATTCATACACAATTTTTAACCATATACCCTAGTCAGCTAATCAGCTTACGAGTAATCTACTAAATTTACCAGACTCTATGAACAACTTTGTCCATAGTATAATCATGAAAACACAGCAAAACTCAACCTGGGATAAAATGGTTCACGCTCCTTTCAAAAAGGTCGTAAAATTCGATCTTCTCTGCATGAGTATCGGCGCAGTAATTGGAATTGGTGCAGGTGCCTATCTTGTTGCTAGCGGTTTAATTGGCTAGCAACAAACCTATTTTTTATCGTAGGTAATAATGAAAACCATGAAATTCCAAACAATAGAGGCATCATACACATCAAAAGAGGGGTGTAGATTAGTTTGGAAAGGCATAGATGAAGATGACACAGATGTTGTAATTTTAAATAAAAATGAATTAGAAAAACTAGTTGAAATTTTTAAAAAAAATTCCATTGGCGAAGTAGAGCTAGAAGACCAAACAAGCATCATCAGAGTCAATTCAGATGTAACACAGTTTATGCTAACAAATCATCCGTTGCTAGAAGTAAAGACAAGTGAAATTCAAGAGAAAGTTTTAGAATATGCCAAAGTTCCTCATGAGCCACAATATGTGTACATTGGAACAAAAGAATTCTATCCATCTGTATGGATTAGAGATGACGAAAAATCCCAAACAAATGCATCCAAAAATAATCCTAAAAAATCACTCATTGAAGCAATTCTATCATCAGAGCCTGAAAAGGTAAGACAAGATCTATCACCCACAGACATATTCAGAGTTTTTTCCACAAGACGTTCAACTAGAAAATTTGAAAAAACCAAAGTAGAAGATTGGAAGATTGACAAGATTTTATCAGCTGCCGATGTTGCACCAACAGCTGGTAACTTTCAAGGATTTCAAGTTTATTTAATCAAAAATAAAAAAACTAAAGAAGCACTTGTAGAAGCTGCAAATAAACAACCATATGTTAATGCACCAGTAGTACTGGTCTTTTGTACAGAACCATCAAGAGTAAAGCTAAAATTCCCTCCAGACATTTTAGAGAAATTTTCATTACAAGATGCAACAATTGCAGCTGCATTTTCATTGTTAGCTGCATCAGGAGTGGGATTAAGCACGATATGGATTGGGATGTTTGATGAAGAAAAAGTAAAAAAAATTATTGGAACAGAATTGAGACCATCATCTATTTTGTGTATTGGCTACCCAGACAAGAAGAAACCACCAAAATCAAGAAGAAAACTCAAAGATCTCATCAAAGTCATAGAGTAATTTCCTGTAATGATTTTTATCCAGTGTTGAGTTGTATTATCGATGACCGATCTATTTGATGAAACTGCAAACTATGTTTTGGATTTGGCCAGTCCACAACGAATGCAAATTTTATTCAAATTATTGGAAAAAAATTCCACACCCACATCCTTGGCAAAAGAAATTGATGCCACAAAACAAGAAGTCCATCGAAATTTTACTAGACTAGAACAAAGTGGCTTGATTGAAAAGAAGACAGATGGAAAATATACGCTAACAACATTTGGTAAAATTGTATGTACACAAGTTCCATCACTTGTATTTATTTCACAAAACAGAAAATATTTTGAGGATCATTTTTTTGGCAATATCCCACACAAATTTCAAATGCGTTGCGGCCAACTAGCAAATGGCCAATACATCAAAGGCATATCCAAAGTACTTGAACAATGGAAGAATATTTACAAAAATTCCAACGAATACATCTATGAAGTTTTATCTGAAGTTCCTCTTGATTTGATAGAGCCTCTTGTAAAGCAAGTCAAAAAAGGAGTGAAATTCAATTATATTTTTTCAGAATCAGCTGTAGTTCCAAAAGGAAGAAAAGCATTACTAAAAAAACTTGGATTTGATAAATTAGTTGAAAAGGGACTGATTGAAAGAAAGATGGAAAAAAATGTTCAAACTGTTTTAATTCTAAATGAGAAAGAGGCATGTATAATGTTCCCCACACTTGATGGGGAATCAGACCTAACTGAGATGTTTTATTCAGATGACATGATGTTTCATGAATGGTGTCTAGATTATTTTAGATACTGCTGGTATGGCTCTGACATCTTTAAAGAAAGTAAGCTAAAAGAGTAATTCACGTATATTTTTATTTTAGAATTTTTAAGAAACTCTATGAATGGAACTAGTTGTGATAATTGTTTTACAGGTTATCGTCCAGGTCAGTTGATATCTTGTGAGCATTGTGGTTCGGAATTTTGCGATAGTTGCATTAAAAATCACAAGCATTGATGTTTAATCAAAGATATCAAAATCAAGTTTGATTAGAAAAAACTTCAAAGAATTCTTTTGCTTTATTTTTTGATAACTCTTTATTTTTTGTTACACAGTAATTTGTCGTAAAAGTGCATTTTGGGCATCCACCCCAATTCTCACCCTGTGCAACTAATTTTTTCTGTTTAGGATCTACGGGACAATCACAATCACAAAGTAGAGAATAACAAGTATCAAGAATTTTTTCAAAATCATCATAGATTATTTTGCTGCATCCATTGAATCCATCTGATGAATTATCATAAAGATAAATCACGCCATTTTCATAATATGCATCAATATCATTTGATTCAGATTTTGTGATAATTTTTGCAGCATTGATAAACACATGAGTTATTGTATGAATTGTAGAGTCTGCTGAAATTTGGTTTTTTGGTTCAGAGTTTGATTTTAAAATAAACTCTGAAGGAACAATTATACTAACAGATGAATGCTTTGATTTCCAATTAAAATTACGCCATGACGAAATGCTTGTTCCATTGTGAGTTTCAAAGTTTTCAGATGAGTCGTTATAATTTCCTTTAAGATATCCAGTAATAGTTCTACTCAGCTCAATTATACCATAACGCAATGCAAGTTTTTTTGATTTTATAGTAAGGTCTCTATGTATTGCATTTCGTTCAGAGGTCTGAAGAATAGAAGTTCTAACAATTGGAATTGTTCTTTTTTGTTTTTCATAAGATCGCTTCAGATATGCTCTTGCACCATTTTGTGATTTTATCAGAGAAGTTACTTCATAGTTTTGTTTGTTAAAGTGATAAATTGCATTTTGATGAAGTTGGTAATACCCTACAGGCACACCACGAGTTCCAATTTTTTTAGAATTAAAGTAAATTGAAATCTCACCTGAAGTTCCTCGCAGATTGATACTATTGGCAAAATCAAAAAATTGTGATTTATCAGATTCGTTGGCTGACTCTAGTTCAATTTCAATTGATTCAGTGTGTTTATCAGAAATTATTGGGTTTTTCTTGTTTATTGGAATGACATGATCTTGAGATAAGTAATCATCAATATGACGAGCAAAGTAATGACATGCAGCATCATCAGGATCAAAGACGCAGATTGCATATGATTTTTGGCCCATACGACCAGCACGCCCAATTCGTTGCACAAAAGAATCATACTCATTTTTGAAGGCAGAAATTACAACATCCACATGACCAATATCTATTCCAAGTTCCAATGTCGGGGTACAAGATAATGCATCTAATTCCCCAGCTTTCATTTGGGACTCGTATAATTTTCTATTATTTTGATCAAGACCACCTCTATGAATCTGAATTCGTATTCCTTCATTTGCATCCTCCACATTTGATGCAAGAAATTCTGAATCATTGTGTGAATTACTAAATATTAATTGTGTAGATTTATTTTTGTAGCAAATAGATGCTAGCATCTCCATAGTAGTTCGCTGTCCAAATTTTCTAGGCATTATGAAAAACATGTGCATGTTATGCTTTCGTCGAACCTTGCTTTTGATATATGAAAAAGAACCTTGTGGTAAATCAAACATATTTGAAAAAAATTCTTTAGAATTATCCAATGTAGCTGAAGAACCAATGAATTGAACTTTTCCCATGTATCGTTTCATTCTTTTTAATACATGGTAGACATTTGAACCATGAAAGCTAGTGTAAGAATGGGCCTCATCCATAACAATTATTTTTGCAGTTTTGAATAGTTCATTCCATTTTTTGTCTTGTAGGATTAAATGGTAATTGATAAAATCAAAGTTTGTTGCAATGATTAGTGATTTTTTACGGGCATCAGAAATTATCATGTCTTTGTATTCAGAACTTTGGCCACCATGAATGGAATAAACTACAACTTTACTTTTCAACCCACATCTATCAATTAGATTAGATATCTTTGATACTTGATCATCAATTAGCGCATTTAGTGGGTATACAAATAATGCAAATACGCCTGGCTGTTCCTCTTGAGAAATCTTTTGTAATATTGGAATGCAAAATGCCTCAGTCTTCCCAGAGCCAGTAGGTGCAGAAATTATAGAGTTTTTACCCTCAAGGATAGACCGAATTGACTCTTCTTGAAATGGAAGTAGTCCTGAAAAACCATATTTTTCTATTCCCTGCAGAATATTTTCAGACAAGACGCCCTTTAGACTAGGTATTGGAATCTTTTCAGGATCCGGTGCAACCATATTCTCATAATGAATAATTCCCAAGGATTCCTCTTTATGACCTTGAACTATTTCTCGAATTATTCCATCATCATCTACAAGAGATTTTGGAATTTTAGTAACATCAAATAAGATTTCTGCAGGTAGTGGTATTTTGGGTTCAGGTTTTTTTTCTTTTTGTTTTGTGTATTTTTTTATTTCATCAGGATAGTATGACTCTGTATCTACAGGACCATCACATCTATGTGGTTCATCTGTTCGAGAGTCAATTGGAATAAATTTTCCACTATCAGATTTGAATTCATCATCCCAATAGATTTGGGCTCCACATCCTTTGGAGCAAGATTTTGTGTTTCCAGAATAATTCACCCCATATGTTGGTCTTCGTGGAACTACTTTTTCAGGATTACATTTGGGACAAATCCATGGACCCCCAACATCTTCAAAATTTTGGAATAGTTTAGTGTCACAGTTCGAGCAAAACTTCATGAATAAGTTTTGGAATAATTTACCATTAATGAATATATGATTAATTTGATGTTTACATCAGATCAATTATCATTAAATTTTTTTAAAAAAACAATTTAAGACTTCTTTATTTTTACATCTACCTTTACAACATCGCCTAATGAGATCTTGTCAATTAATGCAATTAGCTTATTTGCATCAAATGGTTTTTGAATTACAGCAGAAGGTTTTGATTCGAATAGTTCTTTGCTGCAATCATGATCTGGACTACCAGTAACAATAATCACTTTAGCTTCAGGATCAATATTACGAATTCCTTGTAAACCATAAAGGCCATCAAATTCAGGCATCCAGTAATCCATCATTACAACATCTGGCGAGTGTTTTTGATACAATTCAACTGCTTCCTTTCCATTATACCCCAAAGCAAGAACCTCAATTGAACGGAGGTTAAGAAGATCTGACATTATTTCGGCAGTCTCTTGATCATCATCAATAATCAATACCGTAGGCTTCATACGTGTTCTAAGCATTAAGGGATTAAGAAATGAAGTTTGAATCAAATAAACAAGCTGAATATTAGATACAATGTATCGATTTTAAGATCAAGTTATTGAATAGGCATTATGGATTCAACAGCCAAAATAGATTATAGCTAATGTGAGTAAAATTTTCTGTAGCATTTGTCAATGAATATTCAGATTTGGGATTATCTACTTTTTTCAAAATAGCATATCATGATAAAAGAATTCTTCGGGTTTATCTGGGATTTAGTTACGGGTAACTAATCAAAGATTCTTTTCATTTTTTTAATATCACACTTTATCAAAAATAGAAACTCGTTTTAAAGGAATGATGAATTTAGAAGAGATACAGAAACCCACCAACTAGGGTAGTTACACAGGTTTAGCTGTAAACTCTCTATATCAGAATAAGTGAATTATATCTATAAACAAATTGACAATTGACTTTATTCAAAACAAAATCAACTAATTGCCAATACTCTTTGCAACATCAAAACTCCCCTTGTTTAATAATTTCTCAAACTATCATATGCTATGAGTCAAATCATGCAAATTGCAAAGGAGAAAATCCCAAGCAAAGAACTCATACTGGAAAATGGTGATGTCAAAAACACACCAATTACCAGTTCAAACTATAGAAGTTCAGACAGGGTAGAACTATCACAGAGAATTTTAGATTACCCAAAATCATACTTAGCTAATAACAAGAGGAGGTGTTAATTTAATGAATAGTACAAACACAGAAAAACCAATTGATTTCTATAGAATGTGGAAAGGATATACAGACAGCATGTACACATATGTTGAAAATGCCATTCCACAATATCATCAATCATTCACAAATCTCGCTCAAGAATACATTGAAGCATGGAAGAATATCTCATGTTCTGCAATAGACATACAGAAAAACTTTGCAACAAAGAGAGGTCTAAGCCCAACTATGTCTGATGCAACATTGAAGATTGCCCAGGATATCGAGAGGGAATAAAAGAAGATAGTTGATGTTCAAAACAAGGTTGCAATTGCATCAATTGATGCAGCAAAGCATACGTTGAATACAATAAATGCAAATTCTAATGAATTTACTGCACTAAATAGAAACATCATAGATATTTGGCCATCAATTAAACTAGCCAAATCATAATTTTTTTCTTTTTTATTAATCTAAAATATTATTTTAGAAAAATCAAACGAGAATCTGTTTTTCAAGATTCTCAAAAGCCCAGTTTATCAAAGTGCTTTTTTGATGAGCCCATCGGTAATGTGAAGAAGCATGTTTTTTATTCACAGATGGTTCCGGATAGGAACAGAATTGACAGGATTCAGAGGTATCAGTAAGATGCTCAATAATTTCCTCTCTATGGCCGGAGAGATGGATTAACCAGGAGGTTCTATTGGCCGTAATTTGCTTTCCATTGTCACAGTAAGGACACTTGCTTGAAATATACGTCATTTTAGTTCGGAATCAATTAGAATTTTGAAAATAATAAACAAAGAGATAGTTGATGATATTCAGAGTATAATCAATTCAAATGTAGTTTAATTATTCATTGGAATCTAATTGAATTTGAAGGTGAAAATAGTATGATTGAAACATTTACAGCATTTCTACACAATCTAGAATTTGGAATGTATAACGCAATTATGAGAATCAATGAAAAAATTCATAGTTTAAACAAATTCCAACGATTCAACACAGAAATTCTTAAGACATACAAATAATCAAAATGTCTAAAGCAATGAAAGTAGAAATAGTACAGTCTGAAAGCAAATCAGAACTTGATAGCTTGATTAACTCATGTATTCAGGATCGAGATGTTGAAGACATAAAGTTGACCGCTGTTTTATTGT
>NZ_JBSWSP010000014.1:0-26426 GCF_054095825.1 Candidatus Nitrosopumilus sp. bin_68KS | reverse complement strand
AATTGAAACTGTATCTAATTTCAATATCTCTGATTTTGATTTTGACTCTGATGAGAAAAGATTATCTCTATTCATAAACAGTGGATTGGAAAATAATTTAGGTGAGATGCTAATCCCTCAAAATCTTTTGGGAGGCAATTTTACATTTTATCTAAATGATCAGCAATATTTTCCACAAATTAATTCCAATGAAAAAATTTCTTTTATTACCTTGAATTTTACTGGTACAGGTGAAAACAAATTGGAAATTTTTGGAACGACTTATCTTCAAGGTTTAGAAATCAAAGATAAAGTAATTCAAAATGAAATATCTTTGATACAAAAAGAAGAAACCATGAATGATTCTCTTGGTTGGATTGTATTAGTTGGGTTTTTGGTAGTTGCAGTAGCATTAATTGCAGTGAAACTAAAGAAAAGAAAGTAATTCATCTGATTCAAATACAAAAACTCTAATAATTTGGGATGTGCTATAAGATAAATGGATTATGAAAAATTTTGTTCAGAAATTTTAGATATTGATCCTAAAATTAGATTTGCGTCAGTTTATGATGAATGGGCTACCCGCCTTGCAGGTGGAATGAAAGCAGGAGTTGAGAGTTTACTTTCTAATCATGCTGAAAATGAATTAGTTAATCTTTCAATCATGGATTGGAAATCTCGTAAAGATATGGCAAAATATTTGGGTTTGACAAAGTATACTTTGGGAGAATATGATAAACTTAAACGATTTTCATTTTATCTTGGATCTGAACACTTGCTTCTTGTAAGTTCTGAAAAAGACTTGGACACGAATGTTGTAGTTGATCAAGTAATCGAACTCTATTACAAAAATAAATCCTAATTTATCTCCTCATGGATAATCCCAAAATTGCTTTGATTGGTGGATTTGCCACTGTAGTTGTTTTTTCTATAATACTAGTTATTTTTCATTGATTTAATCTTCAGCAATTAATTTCTCAATAATGGATTCTATATGTCCAGTTTGCCCAAATGATATATCTCTGAGAATTCCTTTTCTATCTACTATTATTGTTGATGGAGTTCCCTGCAATGCAAACTTTTCAAATGTTTCAGCAGAGTATTCTTTTGATTTCATATAGTTTTTGACTCTCTGAATAATCTGATTTTTGTAATCATCAGGCTGTGTGTCAAAGTCAGGAATTTGAGGATAGATGAATTCCATGATTTTCTCTTGATTAATTTCGCCTGAAGTTTTTGTTAAATTGTCCATCCCTAATGGAAATGGAATTTTGTAATTTAGTTTTTTTCCTTCTTTTAATTGTCCGTACATTGATAGTGCATTCTTTGTTTCTCCAATAACTTCGCCAGTCTCTGCAAGCATCTTTAAATTTTCTAATGTATTTTTGTCAAAATCTTCAAATGCTGTTGCAAGACCTATTACTCTAACTCCGTCATCTTTGTATTTGTTGTAAATGTTAATTGCTTCTGGAAGTGCATTCATAAAGCATCCTGGGCAATTGACTTGAAATACCTCTAATATTACAATGTGGTCTTTTTCTTGGTCAAAATTTGTTGGTGCACCTTGAACCCATTCTGAAACACCGAAATTTGGTACTTTTTGACCAATTACTGCACTCATGACACAATCTTGTATTTTTTCCATTAAATACTAAACGATGAATGTATTTTCTTTATATTGGAATTATTCATACTTTAACAGAAAATTCTATTTGTAATTCCAAATACATTATTTTTGATTGTTAGAATAAACAAACAATCCGATAAATCCCTTAGGAATGAAACTGTATTTGTGAGGAAATCCCCAATTATATTGATAGTAGATGACTCTCAAGCATTTCGCGTGTTCTTTAGGGATACTCTGAAAAGAACTGTAAAGTGGGCCCGAATTGTAGAAGCCAAAGATGGATATGAAGGTCTTCAAATGTATCTAAAGTACAAACCAGATGTGATTTTATTAGATTTGAAGATGCCCAATGTTGATGGTTTTAAAGTATTGAAAGCTATTGTTCAAGATAATTTGAATTCTAGAGTTGTTGTGACTTCTGCGTATATTGATGATCAAACTAGTATCAATGAACTAATGAAAATGGGTGCATTTAGCTATCTCCCAAAACCTATGAATCGTATGGTTCTAATGAAAACCATTACTGATGTACTAAATAGCGGTAGAAAAATTGATTCAAAGAAAAAATCTCC
Organism: Candidatus Nitrosopumilus sp. bin_68KS; assembly: GCF_054095825.1. Classification (NCBI taxonomy): domain Archaea; kingdom Thermoproteati; phylum Nitrososphaerota; class Nitrososphaeria; order Nitrosopumilales; family Nitrosopumilaceae; genus Nitrosopumilus; species Candidatus Nitrosopumilus sp. bin_68KS. The sequence goes on along the minus strand of NZ_JBSWSP010000014.1, from coordinate 24,248 downwards.
AAGAGACAAAAGAACTTCAAATTCTTTTGTGTTGAATCAAAACTATTAGATTTTATTTCAAGTAACCTAATATAGGACCCACAAAGTTTCAAAACAAATTGCAAGTAGTAACTGATGACAGATTGGCACTTTTTGCTGAAATGGAAGAAAAGTACGAGCAGAAAGACACTGATTACTTTATCTCTCTTTTAGAGCACCCTGATTATGTGGTTAGAACCAGAGTAGCTTGTATTTTGGTTGATTTTGGTGGCGAAGATAAAGTTGAGTATATTGCTAAAGTTTTAAAAAATGATGAAAATGAATTAGTTAGACATGAAGCCGCATTTGCGTTAGGTCAAATGAGTTATTCTAGTGCTATTCCTCCATTAACTGATGCAACTCTTCATGATCCAAGTATGTTTGTACGACATGAAGCCGCAATAGCATTAGGTGTTGTTGGAAATAAAGAAGCTAAAGAGGCACTTCAAAAAGCATTAAACGATCCAGAACCTCCAGTCGTGGAATCTGCAGTTGTAGCACTATCTAATATTGAATTTATGGAAAAGTTAAGTAAGAACGAAAAGTTTGCAAAGTTAACAGGTGGATGAGATGAATTTTGCTTATGGCGTAATAGCAGTTGTTGGTGTGTTGGCTGCAATCACATTGGGATTCATTGCAATGAGTCCAGATGATGTTATTCAACCAAGAATAGTTTCCATTGATGGAACACCTACTGCATGTACAATGGATTATACTCCTATGTGTGGTGTTGATGGCAAAACTTATGGTAATTTATGCATGTTAAATTCTGCTGATGTAAAATTAGTCCATGAAGGTGAATGTGGTGCTGATGATCCTAGAGTAACCCAAAGAGTTCAACCTAAAGATATTGTAGAATCTGAACCTGTGGTAGAACCAACACCTGAACCCACTATGACTGCTCCACTCCCTGTATCTACTGGAATTCATGCAGTAAACATTGCTGAAGGTTCTGGAACTCCTGGATGTGAAGAAACAAACGAATGTTATTTGCCTTATTCTGTTACAATTTATGTAGGTGACACTGTACAATGGAACAATCCTGATAGTGCAGCTCACACTGTAACCAGTGGAAATATTTCAGATGGACATGATGGAATGTTTGATTCTAGTTTATTTATGTCAGGTTCAACTTTTGAATTTACATTTGATAAAGCAGGAGCATTTGATTATTTCTGTATGGTTCACCCTTGGATGACTGGTAAAGTCATTGTTAATGAAATTGAAGAGATGATAGTTGTTGAAGAACCCACTCCTGAACCTGAACCAATAATAGAATCTAAACCTGAACCCGTGGTAGAATCTGAAACAATGTTCATAGTCTCAATTCCTGCAGGTGCTGCAGTCCCAGGATGTGAAGAAACAAACGAATGTTATTTGCCTTATGAAATTTCTGTATCTGTTGGTCAAACAGTAACTTGGAGTAATGATGATTCAGCAGCTCATACTGTTAGTAGTGGAACTGTAAATGCAGGAGTAACTGGAGTATTTGACTCTGGATTATTCATGTCCGGCTCAACTTTTGAGCATACCTTTGAGAAGGCAGGAAAATACGATTATTTCTGTATGGTTCATCCGTGGATGACTGGAATTGTTACTGTAAACTAAAGTGCTGTGACTAAACTTCCTTGTTCAGTTGATTCAAATTTGTAAATTTGCTCCACACTTGAATCTTCAAAGATTTCTGTATCATGAGTAATTATTAGAAACTGCATAGGTGTTTGTGAGTTTGAAATCTCTGATAATTGAGATAAAACTCCTACTAGAGATTTTTTTCTTTCAGCATCAAGATGTGTTGTTGGCTCATCAAGTATCATTAAATTGAGATTTGATGCCCCTAGAAGACTTGCCATTCCTAATCTTAATGCTAATGCTACACTAACTTTTTCTCCCCCACTAAGTGATTCTAAATCTAGCATTTCACTTTTTGAATAACATGTTATAGAAATATCTCTAGCTTTTTCTGATAATGAAATTCTCTGTATCTTTGTATTAAGTAATGTGAGATATTCTGAGGCTTTTACTGATATTGTATTTAGTGCCCATGATCTTAGACTTGTTGCAACTGGTCCGTCTCTGCTGAAAATATTTAGTTGAATTTCATCTAGTTTTACAATATACTCTTTAACTGTAATTAATTCTGAAATTGCATTTTGAATTTTTTGTATTTCTTCTTCAGATTTTTTAATTTTTTCTGAAATTGCTCCGATTTGTTGATGAATCTCTGATATATGATTTTGTTTTTCAACTACTGATTTTTTTATATTGGTAAATTCGTCCTCATCAAATCCTTCAGTTTCCATCTCCAATTTTAAAATATTATCAAATATCATTTTTGCATGTGTATCTATCTGTGCTATTTCTAATAAATTTCCATTATTTGTCAAAGGAATTTTTTCTTTTTTTATCTCTACTTCTTTTTGAATTTTTACTAATTCTTCTTTATTCTTTATAGAATATGCTCTAAGTGTTGCTTCAGCATCTCTTGCATTTTGTACTTTATGTAAAAAATCTCTTTTCTTTTGATTATACATGTCTCTTTCTTTTTCTTTTTCAATAATCATATGCTCTAAGGTTGCCAATTCTTGTTTCAGATGTTCTTCTTGAAAAAGTGGATTGAGTTTTTCCACATGTGAATCACAAACTGGACATTTGTTATCTTTTAGTTGAAGTTTAGATGCTAACAATTGCTTCTCTTTTAATGATGCAGTTTGAATTGCCACTTCTTGAATTTTTTTCACAGTTTCTTCTACTGCTTGATCAATTTTTTGAATTTTCAATTCCAAGTCTTCTTTTAAGTTTACATGCTCAAAACAATCCTTACAATCATGTATTTTACGCTCATTTTCGCTAATCTCTTTCTTTATTTCATGAATTGCCTCTTTTGCATATGTCAGAAGCTCTTTTTTTCTCAATTCTAATTGGTTAATTTTATCTATTTTGGGAGATTCCGTTTCTATTTTCTCTCGTAATCTATCAACTTCATTTTGCAATTGGTTTTGTTTTATTTCTAATTGGTTTTTTTCAGGTTTTGATCTTTCTATCTCTTTTTGATTCTTTTCTAAATCCTGTGACAAAATGTCAAGATGTGTATCATCAAAACCAATTTTCTCTCTAATTTTTTCACGAAATTCTTTGTTTACTATTTTCATTGCTTCTGATGCGATATCGAGTTTGTCAATTCCTATGATTGCGTTTAGTAATTCTTTGAATTCTTTAGGTTTGGCATTGATAATGGCATTTAATTCTCCTTGTTGTACAATCGATGCTATTTTTAATTTTTCAAAATCAAGTCCAATAACTTTCTCCACTTCTCTAGTCATTGATTCGCCAAATTGTTTTCTTTCACCTGCTGCAATTTCAACACGTTCATTCCCGACAATCTCTGAAAATGTTGCAGCTAAACTACCTTTACTATCGATTTTTCTTACTGCATCAAAATGTTTTCCGTTAATAGAAAATCCAACCTTTGCAAATCCTTGAGTTGCTCCACGTTTGATTAATCCTTTATTTGATTTCCTTGTGTGATGACCAAACAATGCAAAAGTTATTGCATCTATAATGCTTGATTTTCCTGCACCGTTATCCCCTACAAATACTGTCACTCCCTTTTCAAATTTAATTTTTGTATTCGAATGTGCTAAAAAATCTCCTAGTTCTATTGATGTGATCATTGTTTTTTCACCTTTTTGAATTTCTCAAAGTTTTCTAAAATTAATTGTGATGCCTCTTTGATTTCATTTGATGCTAATATGGGGAGTAATTCTCTAATTGCAAAACTCGCATTTTCTTCTGAACCTAATGCGTCAACTGATAATCTGAACATCTCATCTTCAATAACATTAGGTCTATCCAGGAATACTGAAGAATCTGAAATTTGTTTTGAACTAATTCTCCAAAAACATCTGAGTACCAATGAGTTTAATCTGGAAATTTGTGCCTGAATTTGGTCTGTTTCTATATTCTCACCTTGTATTTTTATCTCCACGATTGGTTTTTTCTTTGAATTCAATATTTGTTCAGAAATTTCATCTATTGTTTTTGATAATTCTTGGTATTCTGTTTGAAATGAAAATTGAGGTCTAGTGTCTAATTCAATCCAATTTGGATTTGATTCTTCTCCTGAAATATCTACTTCAAAGAATCCTTTCTTTGTATCTTTAATTCCTTCACTTGTTGTTAATTCTGTAGATCCTGGATATGCAATTGGACCATTTAGGTGATTGAATCGTTTAACATCTGTATCGTGTAGGTGACCCATTGCATAGTATGTGAAATTTTTTGGTAAATCCGTTGATTGTATTTCTGCTGCAAATTTATTAAATTCTGTCACTCCTTGATGTAACACCAATATTTTGTGTCCACAGTGATTTTGTGCAGCTTTATCAATTTGAGAAAATTTTTCTTCATATTGCGGAATTTCTGCTCTCCTAATTTTATCAAACCCTGCTAATAGTACTCCTTTGTATTCGATTGGGTTACCTTGCCCAATATATTTTGAAAATTCTAAATTATGATAAACATATGGAATGGGTGTTGTTCTTATTCTGCTAATGTCATGTTCTCCTAAAATAAAAAACGAATCTATGTTATTTTGTTTTAATCTCTTTAATCCATTTCCCATTTGCACAATTGCTGTTCCGTTAGGATTTGGAACATGGAAAATATCTCCTGCAAAAATCACAAAATCCACATGATCTTTTATGGAAGTATCTATTGCTTGATTAAATACATCATACACATCTTGTGCACGTTCATCTGTACCATATTGTACTAATCCCAAATGTGTGTCTGAAATGTGAGAAAATAACATTAGTCTAACAACAAATCTTTTTGAACTAGTCCTTGTGTTGATTCAATTGCAACTTCCTTCATTTTTTCGGCATTTGCCCAAGCATTAACTGCACTTTGATCTGCCCCCATAATTTTCTCTTTTACTTCTTCAACATGAACTAGTGATGGTAAATTCGTCCATTGTCCAACTAGAACTGCATCTCCTACGTTGAGTGATGTCAATTGCGCAATTAATTCACGACTAGTTGATTCAGTAGCTGAGGCTATTTGACGCTGATCGTCTTCTTGAATAATTTTCATAATTGCAAATGATCCTAATTGGCTTAGAACATTAAGATCTACACTTCTAGGTCTTTGTGATACTATGCCTAAACCTAATCCGAATTTTCTTCCCTCTCTTGCTATTTTAGCTGCCCAATACTTTGCACTAGTATCATGATCTTTTGGAATGAAAACATGTGCCTCTTCTATTATGACAAATATTGGCGAATTAAATTGATAATTTCTTTCTCGCTTTGATCTTCCATGTCTTGCAATACTTGCATCTTTTCTATCTTTCAATAATTGTTGTAAATAAAATGCTACAGCTACATTGGCCTGTTTTTCTGATAATTCTGAAATATTAAGGATGTTTGTACGACCTTCTTTGATAAAACTAATCGGATCCCCCATATCTGGATCCAAAATATCTTCAAATCTTCTCTGTGATTCTTCTATAATGTCTTGTACTCTATATGCTGATGTTCTGATTTCCTTTAGTTTTTTATCTTCTGAATTCACAATAAAATCAATTTCGTTTTCTAGCTTTTTCCAAAATTCTTTTGATTCTTTGACATGTTTTGTAAATGCCATTCTTAAAACTCGTTGTTGAACATTTGCACCATCTCTAATTTCTAATACTTCTGAGAGTTGATCAGCATCTAACAATCTTGGATTAATCTTGGCATCAATTACATTGATGCGTGGGATGTTTAGACTTGTGTAATCATTGTGATAATCAAAAATTATGACGGTTCCCTTTAATTTTGAAATTTGTTTTGTAACAAGTGACACAAGATTACTTTTACCCATTCCCGTCATTGCTAAAATTCCTAAATGTCTTGAAACAATTTTATCCAGATTTATTTTGGCTTCAATAGTTTTATTTCGTAAAAGATTTCCTATTGTAACCCATCCTTCTTTTTTTGGACTAAAAATTATTTCCAAATCTTGCTTACTTGGTTGAGTAATTTCTGTGCCTGGAATTGGTGGAATTGAGGGTATGATTGACTGACCTTTTCTCAAATTTTCTAAAAATCCTAAAATTCCTATGTGGGCTGTGAATGTTTTGTCACGTTTGTTAATTTCAGCAATTTCTGTACTTTCTGATGCTTCATCAAAATTTCTAACGTCTGTAAAAGCTGCACTAGAAACTGATGATCTTTCAACTAATCCTAAAATTTCACCTTCGTCTGTTTTTATTTTGATATATTCTCCTACCGATAGTGCCCTTGAAGTAATTGCTGTTACAAATGTGGGCTTTGATTCTCCAATCACATATCCTAAGCTCAACCTAGAACCTCCCTTGAACCAATTTCATTACTTAATCCTAACAAACTAACCATTTTTGCAAGCTCTTTATCAGATATTTTACAGTTGTTGTGTGCAAGTTTTAATGCATATGGGTATCCACCAACACTATTTTTGTATAATTTATTCATTGCAGTTTTTATGTCATTTTCATCATGTTGATCTCCTAAAAATTCTAATTTGATTATTGGAGTAGAATCACTTAATCTGACAAATGTAGATGAAATAACTTTGTCTGTGCCGTATTTTTTTTCTACAAATATTTTACTAAATCCTGAATTATTTGAAACATGATTATAGTAGAAAATATCTCCTGCAAGAGATCCTAAATTTTCAAATTGTTTTTTAGTATTTGATGTTTTTGCAATAAAAATTACATTGTTCCTTTTTTTCATTGTTTTTACTACCTGAGAATCTAGAGATGATTGCCTTGTCATGAATTGAGAATGAAGTGAACCATCCATTAATACTAAATCCACCATGTCCACTGTTTTTTCACATGCCTCAATCTCCATCTTACTTGCAATTCTTGAAAGGTCAGTGTCTGAACCAAGCCCTGATTCATGTACATCCACTAAAATTTCTCCATCTGATTTAATTGAAACTGCAGTTGTTGCCCACAATTCTATTCCTTGAAATTTGGTATTGTTGAAACTACTATCGATTCCAGCAGTAACTGCTTCTTCTTTCTCAGGCATGAATTCTACCCAATTCCCTTTTGCCTTTTGTATAATTTGCTCAAATTTGGGACCTTTTAAAATTGATAACATTTTTTCTCTATTGATTATGGCATCTTTGTAAACTGTATTGAGCACACCAATAGTTTGTTGGTTTGAATAAAATCTTTAGGTTATGCTAAACTTTGACAAACCTGTTCTATCAAACCATTTACCCAATTCTACCTTTATAGATAATTTTTTCATCCGTTCCTGAAGGCGTACTTCTATCTATGTATCTGATTTCATATTTGTCACCAATGTGAATTACTTTACCATCTAATTCTCTTGGAATCTTTATCTTTACTTCAAACGTGCTTGTATTGGGACCTGTCTCAATTAAAGAACTAGAATTTGCATCAAATCTTGGATTTGCAAGTGTAGTTCTAATACCTCCATCCCCTCTGAATTCAAATGAACTTAATGGAATCTTGTCTTCGTCTTTAGAGTCTCTATTTGCATCAGGTTCGTAAATTCTCAATGTGAACTCATGTCCAATTCTGGAACCTCCGCCCAAAGTTTCAACTTTGGCAAATGTAGAAGTTAAAGGAAATGATTTTACAAGTATTCTTTTATCTCCGGAAAAATCTGACTCATCCAAGTATTTTATGATGACTATATCCTCTTGACTTAATGGCTTCCCATTGATTGTGGCAGGTAATTCTAATCTGATATAAAATTCACCAGTGTTTGGTCCGGTTTCAATCATTTTTTGAGGACCGTTAATTTCAATTCCGTTAACTGTAAATTCAAACAATCCTTGTGTGGAAATTTCCTCAACTCCATTATGTGCTACATTCAAGTCTTGATCCTTTATGTAGAAATTAACAATTGACATGCTTGATGCAGGAATGGTCTCTATTTCGCTTTCTGAAGCTGAAACTGATTTGAATTCTTTTTGCAAATCTGTAAATTTTATTGGCGTGAATAACATTCCCAATTTTTGCATTTTTTCAGCAGTTTCTGGTCTCACGCAGGCAGCAAAACCATTTGTTCTGATAACTAATTCCAATTCTGTCTCACAAAGAACATCTTGAGGTGTGACTCCACGCTCCATCTGTTTTCTGGGCGAATCCAAGTCCCCAAAAGATGGTTGAATTACTATGAGAAAAAGACTACAAATTAATGCGATTTGAAAAATATTCATTACAAATTTTTGAATTTCTTTACATAAATAATTTGGTGATAAATCATACTTTGTTTAAAATTCAAGATGACTAGAATTAATTAAGTGAACATTCCCAGTATCATTAATTGAAACGAATAGGTTTGTTGGGATGTGGTGCAATAGGTACTCAAATTGCTCTTGCAATTGATTCGGGAAAGATTCCTGGAATACTAACACATGTTTATGATGCATCAAAAGAAACGGCAATTGAACTTGTCTCAAAATTAAACTCTAAACCAGAAATCGTTGAAAACTCTCATCTCTTATCTTCTCATAGTGTAAACATTGTAGTTGAAGCTGCATCTCAGGATGCAGTAAAAGACGTTGGTCTTAGTGTCTTGCAAAATAAACGTGATTTGATGATCATGAGTGTTGGTGCATTATTAGATGAATCAATTTATGATATTTTATCTGATGCCTGTGAACATTTCAAAAAAACTATCTATCTCCCTTCTGGTGCAATTGCTGGTCTGGATGGAATTAAATCAGTTAAAGATGAGTTAGAGTCCGTATCAATTACAACAACAAAACATCCACGTTCCCTTAAAGGTGCAAAGTTTTTTGAAACTTCTACAATAGATTTAGCCTCTATTGTTTCCTCTACAGTAATCTTTGAAGGAACTGCCAAAAAAGCAGTTTCATTGTTCCCTGCAAACATCAACGTTGCTGCTCTTCTTTCATTATCTGGAATAGGAAGTGAAAAAACAATCGTAAAAATTATTGCTGATCCAAATACTGATAAAAATACTCACCATATTGAGGCAACCGGAAAATTTGGAAGGATGAACTTTACAATAGAGAATTTCCCAGATACTAACAATCCTAAAACAAGTCGATTGGCAATTTTATCTGCAATTGAAACTCTGAGAAAGTATTGCTCTGATGATATCCAGATAGGTACCTGATCTGGCAATAATTGCCACATTTAGCATATTTTTAGAGAATTCTGGACTGCTTCCCATTCTTTAAATCCCTACGAACTCAAAAATTTGTAACCTATGTTAGTTCAGCAATCATCTCAACTCAAAGAAGAAATTCTAAGACTCAAGAAGGAAAAAGATGTGGTAATTTTAGCACATAATTATCAAATCCCTGATGTGCAAGATGTTGCAGATTTTACAGGTGATTCTTTGGGACTTTCACGACAAGCTGCTACTGTAGACCAAAAGACAATTTTATTTTGTGGTGTAAACTTTATGGCAGAAACTGCTGCAATTATTAGTCCAGACAAAAAAGTACTTCTTCCTGATTTAGAAGCTGGATGCTCATTATCTGATTCTATCTCTGTTGATGAATTGCGTAATTGGAAGAAACAACATCCTGATGCAATTACTGTAGGCTATGTTAACACTACTGCTGAAATTAAAGCAGAACTGGATTATTGTTGCACTTCATCTAATGCTGTAAACGTTGTAAAGGCAATACCTGAGGAAAAAGAAATATTGTTTTTGCCTGACATGTTCCTTGGTTCTTATGTTGCAAAAATGACTGGAAGAAAAAATATGCATATCTGGGCAGGAGAATGTCATGTCCATGCTGGAATTACTCCTGAAGACGTTACTGAAAAATTAAACTCTATGAAAGATGCAGAATTTGTAATTCATCCTGAATGTAGCTGCACAACTCCTATGATGTATGATGTGGCTGATGGAAGCTATGATGGTAAAAAAGTTTCAATTCTTTCTACAGAGGGAATGTTGAATCATGTTCACCAATCAAAAGCAAAAAACTTTGTTGTTGCAACAGAAACTGGAATTCTGTACAAAATGCGACAGCAAAACCCTGGAAAAACATTCATCCCTGCATCGGAGAAGGCTGAATGTCAATATATGAAGATGATCACTCTTGAAAAAGTGTATGATGCACTGATAAATGAAAAAAATGTCATCACTGTCCCAAAAGAAATTGCTGATAAAGCTCGTTTGGCAATAAATAGAATGCTTGAAATCAGCTAAACTGTGTGACTGTTTTGGTTGGATTATTTAGTAGAACTCCAAAAGATCCCAATAAGAAAAAAAATATTGAAAAACTCAAAGAGATAAAAAAACTAGTAAAAGAAAAAAAATATGCTGCTGCTCTAAAATCTGGTAATGATTTTTTGCACAAAGTTCCACATCATCATGATATTTTGTTTACTATGGGTGGAATCTACTATTTACAAAACAAGTACAAAACAGCAATATCGTATTTTGATAAAGCACTAGAAATCGGTTCATACGATGTTGAAGTTTTATTACTTAAAGCATATTCACATCAAAAATTAGGTGAAAATAAAAGATCAATTCAGTGCTGTGAAAAAATTCAAGAAATTGATCCAAAAAATAAATCTGTTTTACAATTACTCGAAGAATTGAATTCTTAAATTTCTAAACTCATGTCAATTCCTTTTACAGAATTTGTAATACTTCCAACGGATATGATATCTACTTCAGTCTTACCAAAATTGGCAATATTTTTGGAATTAATCCCTCCTGATGCTTCTAGCTTTACGCTATTTCGTAATTTTTCATTTTTGAGTACTTGAATTGTTTTTTTGATTTGTGTTGGTGTAAAATTATCTAACATGATTATTGATGCTCCTTCTTTCGCAGCAAGAACTGCATCTGATATTTTTTCTACCTCCACTTCGAATTTTTTGTGTCTTTTCTTTGCTTTTTTAATAAGTGATAATATTGAGCCTTCAACTGCAATATGATTATCTTTTATCATTACCATTTCATCTAGTTTGAGTCTGTGTTTTTTGCCTCCACCAATCTCTACTGCTTCTTTATCAAAATATCTTAGTCCAGGAGCCGTCTTTCTAGTTGCATACAATTTTGTTTTAGTTGGAATCTTTTTTACAAGTTGATTTGTTTGAGTTGCAATTCCGCTCATTCTAGTGAGTATGTTCAATGCAGTTCTCTCACATGCGAGAATTTTTCTTGCATCTCCTGAAATTGTCATTATGGTATCATTTGGTTTGACTCTTGACCCATCTTTTCTAACAATTTTTACATTACAACCTCTCAATTTAAAAATCTCTTTTGCATAACTTGCCCCTGCAACAATAGCTTTCTCTCTTGAAATTATTCTTGCTGTAATTTTTTTCTTTGGTAAAAGAACACTTGTAATATCCCCAGTACCTATATCTTCAGCAAGAAATTGTGATAATTGTTTTTTAGAATTAAATGTCAACATTATTGTTAAAATATTAATGTGATTTTAAAGATTTAGAAATTTTTTATGTTACTTTGATTGCATACTTGCCTTTTTGAGTGATGCCTAAAGTTTTTGAAATCTCTGAATTTGTAGGATCCACTACAAGCACAATTCCCGTCCAGTCCGGTGTTAAATCTGATGATTTACAACCTGGACAAACTTTACCCGTTGTAACAAACTTGCATTTACGGCATGCCATTTCTCGTGCCATCTTAACTTGCCTCTACTTCAGCTTCTTTTGCAGGTTTATCTGAATCCCCTGTGGATTTTTTAATCTCTTCGGCAATCCAGTCATCTGCTCCAAGGAATGGTTGTCTACATGTGATTCCAATCTTACCCATTGCAGCAGCTTTTCCTAATGATACAGCAGTAATTCTTGCACGAAGTGTTGAACCAACTTTTAATGTTCTGCCACTTTGATTAGCTAAAATCATTCCCGACTTTACATCGCTTTTAAGATAATCATCCATCACTTGTGATAAATGAAGTAATGCATCAGTTGGACCAATTCTTACAAATGCTCCAAAGTCAGTAATGTCTACAATTTCACCTTGAACAATTTCTTGTAATTTTGGATAAAATGTTAATGCTTCAAACTGAACTCTATGGAATGTACCGCCATCTCCGGCAATCATTTTTCCCATTTCATCAACTTTAGCATCTAAAATCATAATGATATACCCCAAATCTGCATTAATCATACTCTCGTACTTTTCCTTGAGAATATTTACTGCTGCCTTTTTGAGTGTAGTTCCAAATAAGCTGGGAGGAATCCTAACAACATCAACTAGGGTAGATATAGAAAACAACTGAGTTTTTTTCTTGAATTTCAATTTATGAATCTTTGGGTGATTTACTCATAATTATCCAAAGATTTTGTTAATTTTTCAAAAAAATGACAATTTTTTTCCATGTCTGACTTATGTTTAAATAATGTAGACTGACTTTTTTACGCAATGGTTGGAATAGATCAAGTTCTTGAAAAACTAAGTACGGTCATTGATCCTGATTTGAAAAAAGACATTGTCTCAATGGGTATGATAAAAGACTTGGAACTAAATGATGGTGATTTGAAATTTACATTAGAATTAACAACTCCTGCATGCCCTTTCAATGTCGAAATTGAGGATGACGTAAGAAAAGTAATTGGCGAAATTTCTGAATTGAAGAATTTTGATTTGAAAGTAACTGCAAAAGTAATGGAAGGACGTTCACTTGATGCAGATACTGGTATGGCATCTGTCAAAAATATTATTGGTGTCGCAAGTGGCAAGGGTGGAGTTGGAAAATCAACTGTTTCATTAAATTTGGCATTGGCATTATCTGAATCAGGAGCTAAAGTTGGTTTGCTTGATGCTGATATCTATGGACCAAGCATTCCGTTAATGTTGGGAATGAAAGATGGATTCATGGAAGTAGAGGAAAACAAACTTCAACCTGCTGACTCTAATGGACTAAAAGTTGTATCTTTTGGATTCTTTGCAGATCAATCTAATCAAGCAGCAATTTATCGTGGTCCAATCATATCTGGAATATTAAAACAATTTCTCGTTGATACTAATTGGTCTGACTTGGATTATCTAATTGTAGATCTTCCGCCTGGTACCGGTGATATTCCACTTACACTTGCCCAAACAATTCCTATTACTGGAATCCTGGTTGTAACAACTCCTCAGGATGTTGCAAGTAATGTTGCAGTAAAAGCTGTATCTATGTTTGAAAAACTAAATGTTCCAATCATTGGCGTTGTAGAAAACATGAGTCACTTTATCTGCCCAAACTGTAATGACAAACATTACATCTTTGGTGAAGGTGGTGCAAAAAAAATTAGTGAACAGTTTAACATGCCTTTCTTAGGAGAAATCCCATTAAATTCTGGAATCATGGCAGGCTCTGATTTAGGAAAACCCATTATGATTACAAATCCTGATTCTCCAAGTGCAGTATCTTTTAGAAAGAGTGCAAAAAATATTGCAGCCCAATGTAGTATTCTTGCATCAAAACTTCAAGATGAAATGGCAGCTGAAGGTGCTAGCGAAGAATCTGCTCCAGAACCAAGTTCTAGTTAGTCACGATTAATGTGAAGTTACCTGATTCTTTAAGAGACCAATTGAAAATTCCTTTAGGATTACTTTTACCTGAAAGCCAAGCTGATAAAACAAATATTCAAAAACATCTCAAATCAAATTCATACATCATTACTGTTGGTGATAGAACAACAAAAAAGATGATTGAATTCAATCTAATACCATCATTACAAATTATTGATGGTCAGGAAAAAAGAGAAAAAAAAGACCCACCAAAACTTGCAAACGCTACTGAGATCACTGTAGAAAATCCTGCAGCAGAAATAACTTCTCAAAGTATTGATGTGATTAAAAATGCATTTACTATGGAGCCTCCAGTAAGACTCTTTGTTGTTGGAGAAGAAGATCTTTTGGTACTTCCAGTTTGTATTCATGCCCCTGATAATGCAATTGTTTTGTATGGACAACCAAATGAAGGACTTGTTATAGTGAAAATTACTCCAGAAATTAGAAATAAAGCACAATCAATACTTGATTTAATGGAATAATTGGGGTGTGATGAGACGGTGGCTGTATGATTGGTGATTACTCTACTAAACCTTCTGACCCTATTAATTCATATTTTAAAGAATGAAAATACACCAAACTTCTTACAACAATTGACATTTCAAGATAAACACGGATTATTACAGTAAGAGATGTGAAACTTGATCCTGAATTAAGACTGCAAATATTGGAAAAAATTGGCATCTATTCAAATCGTTTTTCAATTTCAGAACCTCAGATTCTACTATCTACAAAAGAGGTACTTGATGCTCCAAAAGAAATGACTGAGGGTAGACGTACTTCAGCATACAAATATTATGGAGTTTCATATCTTCAGCATAATCTAGTTTTCATAAATGTTAGAAAAATCCCCGATGAGAAGACTTTGGAAAATACTATAGTGCATGAATTAATTCACATGAGATTTCCTTATCTTGCTCATGGTAAAAGATTCAACAAGTTGGTAAGACAAGGGCTTAAAGGAAAAACATTTTTGCCATATAGAAAAAGAAGTAAGATTTCTGCTATTTGATTTATATTTCCCAGACTTAGGCAAAAGCTGAGTATAACATGGAAATTGCTGAAATTCTGCCATTTGTTGCAGGAATTGCATCCTTTTTAGTTGCTGGCGGTTTGGTTGCATGGATTACAAAACAACCTGCAGGAACAAAAGAGATGATGGATATCTCAAATGCAGTCAAAGAAGGGGCTGCAGCATTTCTAAAAAGAGAAATGATGATTATTGTTCCAGTAGCTATTGCATTATCGCTAATTATTGCAGTGTTTTTGACTCCATCAAATGGAATAGCATTTGCAGTTGGTGCAGCATTATCTGCAGTTGCAGGAATTATCTCATTAAAAATTACAGTAAAAGCAGCAGTAAGGGCTGCAAATCTTAGTGGCAGTGGATTGGGAAAGACATTTGCTATGGCCTTTAGAGGCGGTGCAACAGTAGGCCTTGCAGTCCCTGCAATGGCCTTGATTGCAATTACTGGTCTTTATGTCATTTATCCGGATCCAATTACAATTGCTGGTGTGGGAATTGGGGCAAGTTTAATTGCATTATTCATTAGAATTGGTGGAGGAATTTTCACAAAAGCTGCAGACATGGGTGCAGACTTGGTAGGAAAAGTAGAAGCAAACATTCCTGAAGATGATCCTAGGAACCCTGCAACTATTGCAGACAATGTTGGAGATAATGTTGGTGATGCAGCAGGGATGGGTTCTGATGTTTATGAATCATACATTGTTACAATACTTGCAGCATTACTTATTGCAGCATTAATTGGCGCACCAAACTATTTCCTTTATCCTATTCTTATTGGCTCATCTGGAATGATTGCATCAATCATTGGAGTTGTAATTGTTGGTTCAAAAGGAGTAACTGATGTAATGAAACCACTTAATCGTTCATTTTATGTTTCAGCTACAATTGCCATTGGACTAAACTATGTCTTTATTACACAATTCATTGAACAGTCTGCTGCAGGATATGCTTTGTTTGGAACTACAGTAATTGGTGTAATACTAGTTCCAGTAATTCAGAAAATCACAGATTACTATACTAGTTACAAGAAAGGCCCTGTAAAAGAAATTGCAGATTCTGCAAAGTGGGGTTATGCTTCATTAACTTTAATGGGAATTATCAAAGGTATGCAATCAACAGGGCCATTTATGATTGCTCTCGTTGTTGCAATTATAATATCATACAGCATAGCTTCTGGAGCTGCACCTGAAGGGGCAGACCCAGTATTGTATGGAATCTTTGGAACTTCTTTGACTGCTATGGCAATGTTGAGTCTTGCAGGAATTGTTCTTAGCATCGATGCATTTGGTCCTATTGCAGATAACGCAGGAGGAATTGTAGAAATGACTGGAATGGGAGAAGAAAATCGTAAAGTTACTGATGAAATTGATGCAGTTGGAAATACTACAAAGGCAGTTACAAAGGGATTTGCTATTGCCAGTGCTGCACTAGCTGCCTTGGCCATGATTCAGGCATTCCAATTTGAAGCAGCACACATCTTTGAAGGCATTTTAGAATTAGATTATAGTTTAACTAATCCTGCAATTATCGTCGGATTACTCATCGGTGGATTAATTCCATTCATCATTACAGGACAATTAATTAACGGTGTGTCGAGGGCTGCAGGAAAAATGGTAGACGAAGTAAGACGACAATTCAAAGCAGATTCTGGAATTCTTGCAGGAACCTCAAAACCTGATTATGCTAAATGTGTAGATATTGCCACTGTTGCATCAATTAAAGAACTTTGGAAACCTGCAATCGTTGCAATTCTTGCTCCAATAATTTTAGGTATATTGTTAGGCCCAACTGCAGTTGCAGGATTACTGATGGGTGCAGTTGTTACTGGAATTTTACTTGCATATCACTTGGCAAACACTGGTGGTGCATGGGATAATGCAAAGAAACTAGTAGAGATGAATGGCGAGAAAGGATCTGAAGTTCACAAAGTCGCAGTAGTTGGAGATATTATTGGTGACCCTTACAAAGATACTGCAGGACCTGCACTTAACACTGTGATTAAATTGCTTAACACAATTGCAATCGTATTTGTATCTGCATTTGTTGCAATTCTTGCAATCTAATCTTCTACAATTAGTGTCATATCTAATTCGTCAATTTGAACTTGAATTGCTTTTTGTAAAGTTGTATTGTGCGTATCACAGAATTTAAAATAGTTATCAGCTGTCTGGAAACATCCGCAAATCCATTTTGTTTTCTTGTCGCCTTCAACTGTCCACTTTGAATATTTGTGTTCAGACATGTTACTTGTAAAACGATTAATCTAAAAAAGTCTTGTAGAAAAAGGAAAAAAATGTTTAAGGACAGCCTTCCATCTTTTGGATAAAATAGCCTTTTTCCTTAATTGCCTGCTCTACAGGCTCTGGTGCACCTTGTGAATGGCAGAATTGACATTCGTTTGTAGTCATCTCTGCATCTCCTTCACCTACGGACTTTAACCATTCTTTACCATATGTGATGGCTTTATCATGATCTTTTTCACCAGTAATTACATCAAAGTGCATGGTATGACCATCTGCTGCTTTGACATAAGTGTCGTATACGTGAATTTCCATAATTGTAATCAAAAAAAGGGATATTTAATTCAAAGATCATCAAAATTCATGAAATATGCAGTTGAGATTAAAATTCCAAACTCTTCAAACATACTTTTAGAATTAGATGATAAAAATTCTCCAAAAACTGTCAATGATTTTATCAAAAATTTACCCTTTACAGTTGATCTTAATGTTTGGGGTGATGAAATCTATACCTCAAAATCACCAATATCTCAACCCGAAGAAAATGCAAAGTCTCCTGTAGACCTAAATGATGTTGCCTATTGGCCAACTGGAAAAGCAATTTGTTTATTCTATGGTCCTACTCCGATAGGAAGACCCGGAGAAATTACGCCAGCTTCTCCTGTAAATGTGATTGGAAAAATTATCTCGCCTGATAAATCCATTCTAAATGATGTTGACACTGAACAAGCTACATTCAGCTTGAAATAGTTCTATTCTATTGGAATTTCTAATATTTCTGATTCAAGTACAAATGCTCTGAAATTTTTATTGATGCCAGAATAAATTATCCACACAACTGGATTACTTTCCATGAATTTTTTGTCCGTATTTGATGGAAATGCATCTGAATCTGGATGTGAGTGGAATATCCCAATAACATCAAGTCCTTTTTGTTCTGCAATTTTATACCCTTCAATTAACTGATCATTTGAAATTGTAAAATTAACTGGAGATTCTTCGATATTTTCTGTTAGGAACAAGTCTGAAACTATATTATTTTTTCCAAACAAAATAGCACATGACTCATTAGGTTTCTGGTTTTCTGAATACTCTGATAGAATTTTTTTGTCTGTTTCTGATAAAATAATTTTCTGCAAATCTATTCTACGTTAACTGTTCCAACCATCCATGGATGTAAAATACAATAATAATCATAATTTCCTGCATCTGCAAATGTAAACTCGTATGAATCTCCCATAGACAATATGTCTGAATCAAATGCTCCGTCTGCACCTGTTTCGGGATTGCCTGATGTTGCAGTGTGTATTGTGTTATCCATATTCTCCCAAACTACTGTAGTTCCAACTGTGATGTCGATGACTTCTGGATCATAAAATATTTGTCCCTCTTCTGGTATTGCAGCTCCTTCTGGAATTATTATTTTAGTTGGCTCCTTTGGTGCTTCAATTACCAATGTTGAAACCATCCATGGATGTACAATACACATGTATTCATATTCGCCAACTTCTAAATCACTTGTATCTAATGTGAAGACTTCACCTGCACTAATCAAACTAGAATCAAATGTTTCTCCAAAGTCTAGTGCACTAGTTACAGTATGTGCAACAGAGTCTACATTTGTCCATTCTACTGTGTGCCCTTGTTGTACAATGGCTCTATCTGGCTCGTAATCTGGATTTCCTTGTTCAGCTGAACCTTCCAAAATTGTAATTGCAAATATTGGTCCTTTCGGTTCAATTTCTTCAACAGGTTCTTCTACTCCAACTTGTTGTGGTATCATGTATGTGTCAGGACTAACAAATCCAAACGCAACCCACATTATTATTCCAGTAGCTGCTGCCATTCCGACTATTGAGCCAACTGGCTTTACAATTGTTGGATGTTTCATTGCAAGATAAGCAATAATAATTGCTGGAAATGCTATTGCCATTAAAATTCCTGCAATAGTAATTACATAGTCTGAAGAATTCATGGTTAATGCAAACATTCCAAATCCTAATGCAATTGATATAACAACCAAAGTCGTTGCTTTGGCTCTGTTACTTGTTGAAACCCCTCCATCTAAGATACCTGCAGCTAAGAAAATCAATCCTACAAACATAGTAAGGCCTGTCAAAGCGTGCATTCCATCGATGAAAGTATGCGCAATACCTGCATAAGACAACGTAAGACCAGCTAATCCTATAGCTGTTAGTCCCATTCCAGGCATCATGAGGTCCCAATTACTCATTTAAGATAGCTGATAGAGCTGAGATACTTATTCCTTTTGAAATATGTAGATCACCTAGACGAAGAAATTAAATGGCTTTGGGAGAGGATAGAGTCAATTGGGATTTAATGAAATACTGGAGATATCAAAACCCAGAATTGTTGTACTTTTAGTAATAACTGCAGTTACATCCATGTATGCTGCAAGTAAACTAGTTCCAGGATCTCCTGATCTTAGTTATTGGTCATATTTGCACATAATTATTGCAGGTGCTTTGGCATCTGCCGGATCTAGTGCACTCAATCACTATTATGATAAAGACATTGATCCCAAAATGACACGAACAAGTACCCGACCTATTCCTTCAGGTAGAATGGCAGCATCCAATGTTTTGATTTATGGTGTTGTTGTAAGTTGTATTTCTGTAATCTATGGGTATTTTGCATTAAATGCAGTGTCTGCTTTCTTTATTGCAGTTGGAATATTTTCTTATGTGATAATCTATACCGTTTGGCTAAAACGTAGAAATACATCAAACATTGTAATTGGTGGCATTGCAGGTAGTGCAGCAGCTTGGGCTGGATGGGCAGCAGCTACTGGCAGTATGGATTTATTGGGATTCTTAGTTGGTTTTTTGGTATTTGTTTGGACGCCATCTCACTTTTGGTGTCTTGCAATGAAAATAAAAGACGAATATGCACAAGCTCAAGTTCCAATGCTTCCTGTTGTAATTGGAATGCAAAAAACATCAAAATTCATTTTAGGAAATACGCTGATTTTAATTCCATACTCTTTGATACTTTCAATTATTCCTGATGGAATGGGAATTGTTTATACAATTATTGCAATTGTTTCTGGTGGATTAATGCTAGTATATCACTATAAACTAACAAAGACCCCTACGTCTGACTTTGCTTGGAAAGCATACAAGGTCACAGCACCATACCTTACAATTATTTTTGTAGCTGTTGCATTAGATGCAGCATTTCATTTTCCGTTATTCTAATAATTATTTCTCAAAACCTGGAAAACTAGCTTCATAGTCTTTTTCCATCATTTCCTTGTTTTGTTCTTCAACACTATCTACTTCCTCTTTTATGATTATTGCTTCTATTCTACGTTCTTCTTTTGTTATCCATACAACAGAAATTAATCCAAGAATCTCTAAATCTAAAAGTAGTTTATTGTATTTGTCATCTGGAATGATTAATCCATCACTTGTCAAGCTTCTGTAAAGCTCAACATCCGTTAAGGATCCTGCTTCTTTTACCTTATCATATATTGTATTTCGTAGTGGAATTGCCATTTTTATCCGTAGAATGATTTATCTCCTGTCTTTGGTACTACGTTAGATATACTTTCCTTCACAGTATTATACCACTGATCAACTTCCTTTGTAATTGATGGTCTAATCTGTTTCAAACTATTTGCAAAATGCTGACTGGATATTTTTGATGATTTTTCTCTCATTGCAAGAACTGCAGCTTCTCTACAAAGGGCAGCTAAATCTGCACCCGTATAGTTTTGAGTAGCAACTGCAATCTCTTGTAATTTCACATCATTTGTCAAAGGCATTTTTTTTGTTAATATTTTGATAATCTCTAATCGTCCTTTTTCATCTGGTGGTGCAACATAGAGTACTAAATCTAATCTACCTGTTCTTAACAAAGAATTATCTACAACATCTGGTCTATTTGTAATTCCAATAACTACGACTCTTGAAGAAATACCTTCTTCAATTTCTGTTAATAGTTGACTGAGAATAGTTTCGCCCACTCCTCCTTCTCCTGATTTAAAACGTGCCAACGAGTCTAGCTCATCAAAAATTATAACACATGGTGATGATGCTTTTGCTTTTCTAAATATCTCTCTAATTGCTTTTTCAGATTCACCCATCCATTTAGAAAGAATCTCAGGACCTCTAACTAAAATCATGTTTGCCCCAGTCTCTGTTGCAAGTGCTCTTCCAAGTAATGTTTTTCCACATCCTGGAGGTCCATAAATCAAAGCTCCTTTTGGTGGTCTAATTCCCATCTTTGTAAATTTAGTTGGTTCTTTCATTGCAATGATTAAATTGTCGGTTAATGCTTTTTTGATTTCATCTAATCCTCCTACATCTTGCCACCATACTTTGGGTCGCTCAACATAAAATTCCCTCATAGCAGTAGGAACAACCTCATGCATCGCATCGTAAAAATCAACTAGTTTAATCTCCATGGACTGTAATACTTCGGATGGAATCTTTTCTGTTTCAAGATCAATCTCTGGAAGGTATCTTCTGATTGATTTTAGTGCAGCTTCCCTACAAAGTGATTTGATATCTGCACCTGTATACCCATGTAACTCTGATGATAAATCTTTCAAATCAATGTCATCACTTATTGGCATGCCTCTAGTGTGAATTTCCAGAATCTCTAATCTTCCATCTTCGTTTGGAACTGAGATTTCAAATTCTCTATCAAATCTTCCTGGTCTTCTAAGTGCTGGATCTACACTGTCTGGTCTATTTGTTGCACCAAGTACAATGACATTTCCTCTGTCTGTAAGCCCATCCATTAATGCTAATAACTGTGCAACAACTCTTTTTTCAACATCTCCGTATGCTTCTTCTCTTTTTGGAGCAATTGCATCAATTTCGTCTATGAAAATTATGCTAGGTGAATTGTCTTTTGCTTCTTTGAAAATTTCTCTCAATTTTGCTTCTGTTTCGCCATAATACTTGTTCATAATTTCTGGACCATTAATTGAAAACATGTTAGCTTCTGATTCGCTTGCCATTACTTTAGCTAGTAATGTTTTTCCACATCCTGGTGGACCATAAAGTAGAATTCCACTATGTGGTTCTATTCCTAATCTTGTAAATAATTCTGGATGTTTTAATGGAAGTTCTACAATCTCTCTCATTGCTTTAACTTCATTTCTAAGACCGCCAACTTCTTCGTATGTAACTCGTACTTTTCTATCAACTGTAGATTCAGTTGAAATAGCAAGGTTTGTACTACGATCGATTTTTACAACTCCTTTTGGAGTGGTCTTTGTAATTTTAAAGTCCATAGAATTTCCTAAAATCATGACAGATATTTCGTCTCCATGTGTAATTGGTAATCCTTTCAATCTATTTTTAACAAAATCAGTAAATTCCTTATCTACTGTTACTGAATCATTAACTGGTGTAAGTGAAACAGCTTTTGCAAATTTTGATGTTACTTTTCTAATTTTAACAAAATCATTTAGTGAACCTCCAACATTTTTTCTTGTTTGTCCATCAATCCTTATTATGTCTGGAAATTTTTCATCTTCATCTACTGGCCAAACAACTGCACAACTAGTTCTTGAACCCATTACTTCTATGATATCTCCTGGGGTGACTTTGAGAAAATCCATAGCTTCTGGACCAATTCGAGCACGCTTTTTACCTACGTCTCTTTGTTTTGCTTCTCCAATTCTCATTTGCAAAGGTTCTTCTTTGCGGGCCAAAAAATCTCCTATTTCATGTCGACTGACATTCGACTCATGTTTAGTACTTCAAATTCACTAACGCCTTCGACAGATCTAATTGCGTCTTCTAATGAATCCATTTGTCCTTCTTGATCTTCTAAAATAAATTCTGCTTTTAGAAATTCTAAGCCAAAAGCCAATGGCTCTTTTGCATGTCTTTTCATAGTTATTCCTTCTTTTAGTGAACCCTTGATAGTTTCTGCTAATTTGTCAAGATCAATTTCGGTTCCATCCGGAAGAATTTTTGTAATTAGTAGTAATTGAGTCATTTTCTAAGGTCCTTGAAAATTACAAGAGGAACAAGTGTAGTTTCTTGCTGCTTCTCTGCAACTTTGACATCTCCAAATTAAATCTGCACCACAATTAGGGCAATTGAATTTTACACATTTATCATTAGGCATAATGGGTCTGTGACAACAACTACATGTTGGTAATGAAATCGTAGACGACATATTCCCAATTTTTCTGTAAACATCATTTATACCTTGCTTAGAAATTGAGCACGTTTTAACTCAATAATTTTTTGAGTTCTCCACCGATTAGGGTTTGAGCAGTTTTCAATGAACCCTTGACTCCAAGTAATTTTATAATTGAACCCGTATGAAAATCAAAATCATCTTTTTCTGAAATTTCTTTTGTGATCTCAGGAGTAATTGACTCAAATAATTTATTGATTGTATTGTTATCTAATCGTTCTAATATTTTTCTTGCAAGTGATTGTTTTTCAAATTCTTTACCAAATCTACTCATCCATTTTTTTTGATACTCTTCTAGATCTGATTTGTCATTTGTTTTTAAAAATTTTGAAATTGCTTGACCTGCATAAACCCCTCCCATCCCACTAGTGAAAATACCTCCTGCTGTAGTTGGTTTTGCTTGACCTGCTGCATCCCCAACAATTACTGTTTTTCCTTCAACAAAATTATCAATGGGTCCTTTAATCCAAATTGGAGCAAAAATTTTTCTGATAACTGAAAAGTTTTTCTTCTCCTCTAGAATCTTATCTAATGTTTCAGCAACGTTAATTCCTCTTCCTGCGACTCCCACTTTCCCTTTACCCTCCCCTGATGGAATTATCCATGCAAAAAATCCTGGAAATTTTTCCTGATCAAAAATTACTTCAACTTTTCCTTTCTTTATCCAATTTGAATAAATTTCATATTGAGCCGATGATAAAATACCTGTTCTATCCTTATGAATTAGAGATGAAACTCCTCTTGCATCAACTAAAATTTTACAATCTATCTTTTCTTCATTTGTTCTAATTCCCGAATCTGTTATTTCTTGAAAGCTTGTTCTAACTTTAATTACTGCCCCGTTCTTCTGAGCTTGAAAAGCTATTTGCTTGTCTAGCTCTCTTCTGCTGATTTCAACTACTTTTTGGTTCTTTGAATTAATTGTAAAACTATTTCCGTTAGGTGATGTAATTTCTGCTGAGTCTATCATATGTTCAAATGTTTTTCTAAATGGAATAATTCCTAGTTCTTCCAAGCCTGCAATGCTGACTAGACCTCCACAATGCTCAGGAGTGCCAATCTCATAATCTTCTTCAATAACAAGAACTGAAAATCCTTTGGATGCAACTTCTCTTGCACACAATAACCCTGCAACACTTCCTCCTGCAACAACTACATCAAAGTACACATATTTCGTTTCTTTGTCAATTATTTAATTCAAAAGTTTTTCATTAAGCCTGTATTTGATTAAATTATGGG
>NZ_JBSWSP010000034.1:0-34547 GCF_054095825.1 Candidatus Nitrosopumilus sp. bin_68KS | reverse complement strand
CAATACTCCAGGAATAATGATTCCAGAATTAATTAAAATAGGAATCATGCCACCAATGCCATTCAAAGCTGGAAAAATTGCAGTCTTGTCAAAAAGTGGAACATTACTCTATGAAATTTCTGATGCACTAACCAATGCAGGATTTGGTCAATCAATTACAATAGGTATTGGAGGAGATCCAATTAACGGAACAAGACTGATTGATGCATTTGAGATGGTAAAAGACATTCCAGATTTAGAAGGAATGGTAGTTGTTGGAGAAATCGGAGGAGACTCGGAAGAAATGCTTGCTCAACGAATTATTGATAGTGGATTTAACAAGCCAACAGTTGCATACATTGCAGGCAGAGCAGCACCTAAAGAAAAGAGAATGGGACACGCAGGGGCAATTGTAATGGGGAATTATGGTTCTGCTGAATCCAAAATCTCAATGTTTAACAAGGCAAACATCCCAGTAGCAAAAAGACCTGCAGAAGTACCAGTGTTACTAGCAGGAAAGATGGATAAATCCGATTAGAATAAAAGAGAGAGATTCAGGAGTCAATTAAATGCCTATTACAGACCCAGAAAAAAAAAGAATTGCACAGCAAGCACGTCTGGTAATGAGAATATGTTTCAAATGTGGATGCAGAAATGATATTGGGGCATCACGATGCAGAAAATGCAGAAATCCATACTTGAGATTAAAGAATAGAAATCTCGGTGTCAAGAAATAGAACTAAAAATTCATCAATCTTTGCCTATAATTTACAATTGCAGATTTTAATTCATTATTGTATTTTAAGATGAATGATTTTGCAGATTCAGGATCTTCTAAATCTTCTAATAATAATTGAAGATCATCAGGTAATTGATCATTCATTTGGTATAGAACTTTAGCTGCCTCCAAATATTGCCCCAAATTTTCAGCATAATCGTATGCCAATTTCATCCTATCAATTAATGAATCAAATTCTTGCAGAGACATGTAAATAATTTTCCGGAATTGGTAGAAAAGCCCAAGGTAATTACATAATCATCTAATCTAAAGATAGAAAAGATCGTCTTTTTGTAGAATCTTTGGACCGGTCGTCTAGTTTGGTTTGGATGACGCACTCACACTGCGTAAGGGAAATAATTTCCCCGCAAAGGTCGTGGGTTCAAATCCCATCCGGTCCATCCCTCTAGTGTCCTTTTTTAAGTTCCACGATGTTAAAGAGTGAGAAATTGAAGATAACAAAAGAAGAATTTCAAAGGATTGGCGAGGAGAACCCCCTAGAGTTATTCCATCAGGGGATTAAAGCCAAAGAGACCCGAGAGAAATACACAAGGACATTACGACATGTATTGTGTAAGATTTTCGAGGATCTCTTTGAAGGAGATTTTGAAGAAAGGGTAAATCAGTTTGTAAAACTTGCAAAAGAAGATCCCGATTGGACTCGAGACTTACTGCTTAATCTTTCAATTAAACTCAAAGAGAGAACCAACCTTCCAAAGGAAAATACAGACTATCTAAATCCAAGCTCAGTTGACAATTACTTCAAGCCAATCAAGAAGCTCTTTGACATGTCAGGAGTGGTGATTTCATGGAATCGAGTTTATGCGACATTTCCAGAACAAAATAACGTTTCAGATTCCAGAGGATGGAGCAGAGATGAAATTCAAAAGATGTTAAAATTTACCAACGGTTCCATCGACAGAGCAATAATCCTACTCAGTGCAAGTTCAGGAATCAGAGCAGGGGGTTTTGATTTGAACTGGCAAGACCTGACTCCTGTGTATGAGGTAAATGACCAGCTAAAATTCGACATAACAGAATCCGAAGAAGAACATGCAACTATTGCATGTGCAATGATTAGAATTTATCAAGGAACAAGTTTTGGATATCCAGCATTTATCACTCCTGAGGCATATGATGCCATAATGGATTACAAATCAGATTGGATTAGAGAAATTGGCAGAGAACCAAAGGGAGAAGACCCAATATTCAAAAAAGAGGGAACACTACTTAGAAGAACCACTCCAGTAGGAGTCAAGAAAAGAGTGGAGAGAATCATCAAAAGAGCAGGATTGCGAGAGCAAATCAAAGGTAAACGATACGAAGTTCCAATAATGAACGGGTTTAGAAGATTCTGGAACAAAACATGCAAAGAATCACTTTCAAGGGATTCGCCACTAGGATCACTGATCAAAAAAGAATTCATGATGGGGCATACTGGATTGATTAAACTTGACAGAAACTATTTCAAGACCCACACTTTGGAGCTGGCAGAAGAATATCTCAATGCGGTTCCAAATCTCACAATATCAAATGAAAAACGCCTGAGACATGAAAACAAAAAGAAAACAGAAAAGATTGAAAAACTTGAAAGACAGCAAAAGGAAATTGACTTTTTGAAAAATGAAGTTAAAA
Organism: Candidatus Nitrosopumilus sp. bin_68KS; assembly: GCF_054095825.1. Classification (NCBI taxonomy): domain Archaea; kingdom Thermoproteati; phylum Nitrososphaerota; class Nitrososphaeria; order Nitrosopumilales; family Nitrosopumilaceae; genus Nitrosopumilus; species Candidatus Nitrosopumilus sp. bin_68KS. The sequence continues at coordinate 32,155 of NZ_JBSWSP010000034.1, read as the reverse complement.
GAATTGATCTTAGAGCAAAGATTGCAGAAGAGATCAAACAAGGTTTGATGGAATGGTCAGAAAATCATCCAGAGCAATTATCGCCAATGAACATAGCAAAGACAGATTTTGGAAAATCTTCAAGTTTGGATGACATGGTTGAGCATTTTCTCACAGAGCATGATGGGAACATTGACGGATTAAGGGAAAGGTTTGCCAAAAGTTCCAAAATCACAGTGATTGATGACTAGTTAGACCACATATGGTATTAGATGGAAAGACACCTGCTGATATGTGTGGGATTGAAATCAAGGGAGAAAATAAATGGATAACAGTAATCTAGAACGCAAAGAAAAAGTAAAGAAACTCACTCGGCTAGGCTTCAAAGTAATATTGACTGTTGTTGATTACTTGGTTTGATGAAGTTCGGATTCATGTCTGCATACACCACAGTAAAGTGGCTTGTCAAAAGGAATCAATCCCATCTGTAATAGATATTCCAATGCCGATGCTAATTCATAACGTTGATGACATTTAGAACAGGAAATTTTCATGAAAGTATTATCATCATACAAAACATATTATCAATACTCCATATATAGGGAGCAACTGAAAGTCAACACTAGAATTTATCAACCGATCGTCAACACGAAGAATTATCAGACACTGTTCATTCTTAGGTAGATTTTAAGAAGTTGACTTTTTTTCGTCAATTTCATCTACCAATTCATCACCAAAATCAAACTCACATGAATTATGCAGACCCACCTCAATGCATGCAGTTACAAAATCATTGATTGATTCCCCGACAAGATTGCATCGTTCCCTTAGTTCATCATGCAGTTTTGTCGGAATACGGGCAGAAACAGTTCTAGACATTTGTTTACAGTCGTATACGGTTGTTTTGGGTTTTAAACACCATCAGAGGTTCGGAACGTAGAGGTTTTGGGATCGACCGGATTCGAGTCTGTGAGGTTCTATAGAGGTTCTACATCACGGGGATTCAGATACTGTTTTGGGAATTAAAATGGACGCAGATAGGCTTAGTTAAGAAGATTTAGTATGAGATGCAATTCTTTTTTCACTTGGTTTGTGTTTTCCTGTAACGATATAGTTGATAGCATCACTCATGAAAACTGCATGATCTCCAATTCTTTCAAGGTATCGTAAGAGTAAAGCTTCAGCTAGAGCACATTTTGTATTGTTTGATTCAATTAATTTTGGTAATCTTTCTTTGTAGATTTTATCAATGAATGCTTCATCTTCTTGAATTTTTACTGCCTTTCTAACATCTAATTCTGCAAAAGAGAAGACAGCTTCCTTTATCATGTGTTTTACCTTTTTTGTAATTTCAATCAGGGATGCATTTGTACATTCAGAAATATCTCCAAACAAATCTCTCACTTGAGTTATATCATAAGCATATCTTCCAAATCTTGAAAAGGCATATGAAATCTCAGTAGAAGAACGAATCATTCTAAAGTCATCTGCAACTGGTTGATACTTTAACAACATATCAAAAATCAAATCTTCAACTTCGAAATACTTGTTACGAATTGAATCAGATAATTCGTAAACTTGATCATTAGTATTTTTCCCTTCAAGATATGAATCAACAGCTAAAGAAACACATTCTATAGCCATATCTCCCATCTCAGACATTATTTGAGACAGTTTTTCAAGTGAAGGATCAATTAACCTAGTCATTATCCAAATTGCCCCTGAACATATTTTGCAGTCAGTTCATTTTTTGGATCAGTGAATAGTTTCTTTGTCTCTCTAAACTCAATTAATTCTCCAAGATACATAAATCCAGTATAGTCTGAAACTCTAACTGCCTGTTGCATGTTATGAGTTACAATTATTATTGTGTAGTCTTTTTTTAGTTCTGTAATTGTTTCTTCAATTTTCTGAGTTGCAATTGGATCAAGTGCAGATGCAGGTTCATCCATCAATAAAACTTCAGGTTGAATAGCAAGTGCTCTTGCAATGCATAGTCTTTGTTGTTGACCCCCTGATAATTCAATTGCAGACTTTTTCAAATCATTTTTCACCTCATCCCAAAGATATGCCATCTTTAATGTGTCCTCTACAATCTCATCAAGTATTCTCTTATCTTTTACTCCATTTAATTTTAGACCCGCAGTGACATTATCGTAAATAGACATGGTTGGAAATGGGTTTGGTTTTTGAAAAACCATTCCTACTTTTCTTCTATGATAAATTGGGTCTATGGATTTATCGTAAAGATCAATATCATCAATCATTACTTTGCCTTCAACTTTAGCATTTTTTGTCATGTCATGCATCCTATTGAGACACCTAAGGAAAGTGGTCTTGCCACATCCAGAAGGTCCAATTAAAGCAGTGACAGATTTTTCTGGAAATTTCATTGTGATATTTTTCACGCCCATTGTATTACCATAATAAATAGAAACATTTTCTGCAATCATTTTGAATTTTTTTTCTTCATTAAACTCAGAGGAGTGAATTTCTGGATCAATAGAATTTGTAATTTTTGGTGGAGATACACTCAATGTAGTCATCTCTTAGTATTCCCTCCTTGTCGGATTAATCTAGACAGTATTCCATTTCCATTAGAAAAGTGATATCGAACAGCCATGTTGATTCCTATGATAACCAGTATCAAAACTAATGCAGCACCCCAACCCTGTAATTGTGAACTCTCATACGGTAGTAATGACAATCTCCAAATTCTTAGAGGTAATGCATCCATTGGAACATCCATACTGCTGAAGAACTGACTACTTCCAAGAATGGTCATTATCAATGGAGCAGTTTCGCCGCCTATTCTTGAAACGGAAAGCAAAATTCCAGTAATCATTCCACTTTTTGCAGCAGAGATTACGATTCTAAAAGTAATAACCCATTTTTTCAAACCTAGGGCAGTTCCTGCCTCACGATAAGTTACAGGAACCATTTTTAGGGATTCTTCAGTAGTTCTTGCAACAATTGGAAACATGATTAAAGCCAATGCAAATGCACCGGCCCAAACTGAAAAATGACCAAGAATTAATACAATTACTAAAAATGCAAATATTCCCAAAACTATAGATGGGAATTCCATAAACACATCATTGAAAAATCTAACATTCCTTGCAAGTCTATTATCACCAAATTCAGCGAGAAATATTCCAGACATTACACCAATCGGAACACCAATCAAACTTGCCAACCCAATTATAATTAAAGTGCCTTGGATTGCAGGACCAATACCGCCTTCACCTGAACCAATAGAACCAGGAATTGCAGTTAAAAACTCATAACTTATTGCAGATATTCCATTTTTGAATACTTCAACTAGAATACTAGCAAGAGGAACGATTGCAATTATCACAAATGCCAATATTATAATGTGAACTATTTTATCAACAACCAATCTCTTTTTTACATTGTTTTTGAATAAAGCTCTATACTCTTGTCTTTTTTCATTAGCAGTACTCAATTGTTGATTGCACCCTCCTTTACTTTCATCATTCTAGTTACTAGAAGATGCGCTACAACATTAATTACAATTGCAATGAGTAAAAGAATCAAGGCAACCCCAATTAAAGCAGGAAGGTGTAAAGATGCCGGTGATGCTTCAACAAACTCGTTTGCAATAATACTAGACATTGTTTGACTTGGTTTGAAGAAAGATGAGGGGAATGCAGAGATGCCTGTTGTATTTCCGATTAACATTGTGACTGCCATTGTTTCACCAACAGCTCTGCCAAGTCCTAGAATGGAAGCTCCAATTAATCCAGTTTTAGAATATGGAAATACAGCTAGCTTAAACATTTCCCATTTTGTTGCACCTAGCATGTATGCAGCTTCTCTTTGTTGTTGAGGAACTGCTTTCATTATTTCACGAGATACTGATGAAACAGTTGGAATAATCATTATAGCTAAAATTACACTTGCTGTAATTAGATCAAGACCAAATGGAGTTCCTGAAAATAAAAATATTGAATCTCCAAATAAATCATGTAATGGTTTCTCCACCCAATCTTGAAAGTAAAGTCGAAAAACTAAAAGACCCCAGAGACCATAAATTATGCTTGGAACTGCTGCTAAAAGTTCAACTAAGAACCCTAAAGGACCACCAATTTTTGCAGGAGCGTCTGAAATGAACATTGCAATGCCAATGCTTAGAGGAACCCCAATTACCATTGCCAAAGCAGCAGTAGCCAGCGTACCTGCAATGTATGGTAATGCCCCAAAAGATTCCCTTCCTTCAACGGCATTCCAATCAGTTCCAATCACAAATGAAAGTCCTTCTGCTTCCCAAATTGGGTATGATTCAGAAATTAACTCAAATACCATCAGAGCTATAATTACTAAAACAAATGCTCCAGCAATGGTTGCACCTAACTTGAATGTTTGATCGGAGTTAATTTTCTTTTTATGTGGTGTAACTAGTTTCTTCTCCACAAAGTTTCAACATGAATTACGAGTTATCTAGAAAATGATCATAAATTATGTAGAATATGATACAGATTTAGATCTATATAGATTATGTTCAGAAGTGGTATAACAACAAAAAGATAATTGACATCATAGTTGCAAACATGTCAGAAATTAAACAAATAAGACGGTTACAATTAACTGGCGGTTCTACGTATACCGTATCATTGCCAAAAACATGGATTGATGAATTGCAACTAAAAAAAAATTCCATTGTCACTTTGATAAAGAATCGCAATAGCTCAATTACATTATTTCAAGAAGAACAAAATAGAAAGACTAATGCTACTGCACTAATAGGTAAGAATGATTCAAAGGAATCCATACGAAGAAAAATTATTGCAATGTATCTTTCAGGTTACAAAACTATTGAAATTAAAACAAAGGGAATAGAAATTCCCACTACACACAGGGGGGCAATAAGAGATTTGGTTAGAACAACCCTTATGGGTACTGAAATCATAGAGGCAAGTTCAGAGAAAATAACATTGCAAGTTTTAACACAGCTTGCACAATTGTCTTTTGATGTTGCGCTTAAAAGAATGTACATTGCTGCAACAAACATGCATCAAGATGCCATGGAAGCATTAAAGGGGTTAGATTCAGAACATGCTGAAGAAGTTCTCAAAATGGATGATGAAGTAGACCGATTCAGCCTTTATTTAATGAGAAATCTAAATTTATCATTAGAAAATGTACAGGTTTTACTAGATTCTGGCCTCGAAAAACCTTCAGATTGTCTAGGTTATAGAACTGTTGTAAAATGTGTTGAAAGAATTGCAGATCATGCAGTATTAATTGCAAAGAAAGTAAAATATCTAGATTCTGCAATAGACAAAAAAATTCTAAAAGGAATAGAACAAATTAGCAAGGAATCACTTACTGTTTTTGAAAATTCAATTACAGCACTTTCCAAAAGAGATTATGATATGGCAGAAAAAGTTGCATCAGATGTGACAAAAGTAATAGAAAATGAGAAAAAACTAATGGATTCACTCAAACCAAATGTCAACACAGCCATAATAAAATTAATTTTAGAAGACATTAGAAGAACTGCGGAATATTCAAGCGACATATCTGAAATTGCAATAGACGGTACAGTACAAAGTGTCATTGAAGAATCTTATAAAAAATAAAAAAATTAGACTTTGAGAATACCTTGTTGAATGAGGTATTGTAATCCATTGATATAGTCTTGATCAGTTATCAATCCTTCAGACCACCACTTTGCATTATCTCTAATCCATTGTGGAATTCCCAAAGCTGTACCAGCATCGGCTTCATAATTCCAAAGAGTTTCTCCATCATAGGTTATTTTCGATAATCCTTGTTTGCCAAGCTCTGTTACTTGTTCAGCAAGTGGAACATATAGTAAACTTGATGAGAATTCTTGACCATCAGTTATCATCCAATGAATAATGTGGATGACGGCTTTTGCTTGTTCTTTGTTATTAGTTACGGATTTTAGATCATCATATACTAGCAAGTATGTAAAACTTGCAATAGGGTATGAGTCATAACCGGGTGCATTTACAAGTGATACTTCAACCCAACTGTCTTCAGCAGCAGGTAAAGTATCAGCAACACCACTTGATGCAGCAGATATGCTGTCTAAAGAGGGTTCAATAAATGCAGATTTTTCAGCATTTTGAATTGACGCATAACTCATTGATGTTTGAAACGCATAAGCCAATTCAACATATCCAATTGAATATTCTGTGGACTTTACAATTGTTGCAACTCCTTCATTTCCAGCTGCTGCAAGACCCAAAGGCCATGGAACAGATTTTCCTTTACCTATTTGCTCGTCCCATGTAGGACTGATTGTAGTTAGGTAATCAGTGAATATGAAAGTGGTTCCAGAACCATCTGATCTGTGTGCTGTAACAATTTCTTTGTCTGGAAGATTCAATCCTGGATTTTCTGCAGTTATTGCAGGATCGTTCCATCTTGTAATTTCTCCCAAAAAGATTCCAGATACAGCATTAGAAGTTAATTTTAGTCCTTTGTTTGGAACTTCAGGAAGATTATACACTATAACTACACCACCTATGGATTCAGGTATGTGTAGTGTTCCAGGAGCTAACTCTCTTTCTGCTTCACTCATAGGTTTATCAGATGCTGCAAAATTTACAGTTTTTTCAATGTGCTGTTTAATTCCACCACCACTGCCAATTGATTGATAATTGAGGTTTACGTTGTTGTGTACATTATTGTATTCAACTCTCCACAAATCAATTAGGGGGAATGGAAATGTTGCTCCTGCTCCTGTCAAAGTGAATTCTTGATTTGGATCAGGTACATCAGGAGTTGTTGTCGCGTCTGCGTATAATGGAGTAATAATTGCTCCAAGTGCAGTCAATAAAATCAGTAACGATGTTTTTGTCTTCATTAATGAGAATGAATTGAAAATTCTATTTACAAATACTAGGCATAGATTATGTTAGTTCCATATACTATATAGAAAATGAATGGATATTATGGACCCAAAAAGGCTTGAACCTTTCTTGTAGAGTAAAACAGATTTAGATAGTTCATATCGTAAAAGTTTGAATCTGCAGAGTTCCGCACTTTCATTAGGTAAAAAAAGTTTATAGTTTAACAATTCTCAGTCACAACGGAACGCAAAAAAGAACCATCAAAATGCCAACTCTGTGAAGATTTGGAATTTAATTGACTTGAATAATTCCTTTTTCCACCAGATATTGAATGGAGTTAACTAATTCAGCGTCAGATGTAAGACCATTAGACCACCATCCAATATTTTGACGAACCCAATCTGGAACTGTATTATCAGAGCTACCAGTGTTACCAGACAAATTTGGAATCTCAATTATTTCCTCAGTAATCAAATATTCAATTCCATCAACAAATTCAAAATCTTCAATCAATCCATCAGACCACCAGGATGTAACATTTTTGAAGTATGATGGAATTTGGATTTTATTTAATTGAAAATCCACTTTGCCAAAATTTTCTTCGTCATAAGATGCAATTATGCTAAAACTCCCAGATTCCCAATTATCTGCAATACTGATGTGTGCAGTAAAATCACCATTAGATTTGCCAGTGATTATCACATTAGATGTTAATCCACTAGGATGAATAATCTTTAATGTAATTGGTTCCCCTCTTTGATAATTTTTAATATTACCATTTACTTCAACTGTGGATTTCTCATTATCTGTAACGGTAATATCCTTTTCATCAATCTCTAAACTTCCAATGTTGGATATTACTGGAATATTTTGTACAGAAACAGAAGTGATAGAAAATGATGCAGAGCCAATTTCATTATTAAGATAAGTTGCTAATAGATGATAAGATCCCACATTCCAATTAGAATCAAGTAGAACTGGAGTAGAAAAAATGCCTTCCTTATCTGCTTGAGTTTTAAGAATTATGGAAGTATTATCAGGCTTTATGATTTCAATTAGTATCATCTGTCCTGAATTATAATCAACTACAGTTCCAGAGATATTAAGAATTGTAGGAGCAGTTTCAGAAATAGAGACGGAATCTTGGTTAATATTTAGCGAACCATGTTCAGTGGAGCTACCAGAAATGGCAGAAACAGATACAAAATTTGAACTGGCAATTATCATTACAAGGATTGATGTAAAAATTATGCCAGAGTTCAATATCATATATCCTAAAGAAATATCTTTCAATAATTAAAGAATTGTAAAAGATGAATTACTAGAGATTTGAACAGGATTAAAGAAGAGGGATTTGGTTACCAAAAATTGAATTCATGTGTGATTTGTTCACTAAATTCAAACGCCACCACTTATTCTACAAATCAATCATAATGTAATGAATATTCGTGTAATACTAATTGATGATTACAATGATGTGACCGGAGTAATTTCAGAATTTCTGGGATTTAATTCAATTGACGTGATTGCTATTGGGAAAAACGGAAAAGATGCAGTGGAACTATACGAAAAGCATCTGCCAGATGTTGTTGTAATGGATTATCTAATGCCTCAATTTAATGGGCTGTACGGACTAGAAAACATTCGCAAGATAAATCCCAATGCCAAAGTAATCATGCTAACAGGAAGTGTAGATGATGTGTTACACGGTAAATTAATAGAAACCGGAGCTTCTGCAATATTACCCAAACCATCTAGTATGAATATAATTATGGAAACAATAAAAAAAGTTTCAATTAATAATTCAATACCACTAAGTAATTAAGAAATAACATAATAAAATCGAAAATTTGATTAGATCATCTTTCCAGTGTAGAAACAAAATTAGATATACTGTTTTGACTAATTGATGTATCAAAAATATTTTTTATTTTATTGAGAATTGAATCATATGAATTCCCATAAAGACTAATCAAGACAGATTTTAGACTTTCAGGATGATCAAATATTTCACTAGTAGTAATGCTATGATCTTCTTTTAATTTTCTATTTACAATTTCAAGGGAGTTAACACCAATTCCAAGTAATACATGTTCAATTACTGTTGCCACTAACTCTCTGTAGGTTTCATCAGCATTTAGATTTTTGATTTTATATTCATCCATAGAAATCATTTCCAAAATAAAATGCGGAATTAAAGAAAAAGAGGCTTTTATTTTTTATCAGATAACTATGAAAAATAATAAAATCAGACATTATGATATCATGATTAACATATTTTCTGGTTTTAATAGAAATGTTGTTCATTTTAAGCACATATAGTATAAATAATAATTATTCAATTTATCAAAAATTAACAGAAATCAAGTAATTCAAAGAGACTAGTTAAAATGGAACAAAACTAAATCAATTCTATGAAAGCTAAGTTTAATGGTAAATGTGTAGAATGTGGAGAATCAATTAAGGTAGGCAAGGAAATATTGAAAAATTCAGATGATAAATGGGTTCACAAGGCATGTTCAGATTTAGAAGAAGAATTACCATGATTTACTAGAATAAAATAGTAAAAAATTTTTTAAGTAACTTTGAAAGAATACAATCAGATGAATTTAAAATCCAAAATTGTTTTGATGGTATCAATTCTAGTAGTACTGTCCATCGGAATAATACCAGTAGAAATTTCTGCACAAACTAACGAAGTTACAATTACTCCAATTAATGAAGAGATTAGTTTGGAAAAAACCGTAGCCACAATGAATGTGCCTAAAGACAACACACTCCCATGGGGTTTTGTTAAAGGAGCACCATCAGAATATGTTGAAAGATTTCCGGTAATTATTCAGTTTTACAGTGGGGAAGATCCTGTTCATTTTGCTCAAGTGGATGTAAAGGGAGATGGATCTTATGAATACAAATTCAGAGTTAGAAATCTTGATTCAACCACAGGCGAATTCGTAAATATTTTTGAAGGAGATTATACCGTAAAGATTTTCAGAGTAATTCCAAACACCAATGATTTAGTTTAAAATCAATAAGGTGTTCCAATTTCTCTTTGTTTAGCAAAAGCTGATACATACCACTCAAATTCATCTAAAAATTTAGTAATTCTTCTCTCATAATTTTTATCCAATAATTTTCCATCATTATCAAGTACATCTTGTACTTTAGAAATCGGTAATTGTGATGGGATTGCAGGCATTCCCATTTCTGCCAATATTTGCCGCAAATGGTTTCCAGCAAGAATCCCTCCAAATGAACCTACAGAATATGAAACGATAGCTGAAGGTTTGAAGAAATATTCTTCTAGAAAATAATCTAATGTATTTTTTAACGCAGATGAAACGCTGTGATTGTATTCCGGAGTTATCGGAACATAGCCATCTGCATCTTGAATAATTTTTTGGAGTTCCTGCAATTTTGTAGAAGGAAATTTCATTTCTTTGTACATTTTATCAAGCATTGGAAGTTCCAATTCCAAAGGATCCACCATAGAAACCTGATGGTCTCGGCTTTTCAATTGTTCAACTATCCATTTTGCAACTTTAATTCCTTGTCTTTCAGATCTTACAGAACCAATAATGACTACAATTTTTGCCAATAGGCACCAAATAAAAAAATATGATAAAAGACTTTTTCTAAATTTGGTCCAGAATTAATTCACAGAATTCATATATTGAGTGAATAGTGGAAGAGCTAGAAAATGAGTAAGAATTTTTGGCACGACATAGAATCAGGAAATGATATTCCCGAAATTATCAATGTAATTGTTGAGATTCCAAAGGGTTCAATGAACAAATATGAATATGATAAAAAACACAATATGATAAAATTAGACAGAGTACTTTTCTCACCATTTCACTACCCCGGTGATTATGGACTAGTTCCCCAAACATTGTCTGATGACGGAGATCCACTTGATGCATTGGTACTAGTAACAAACTCAACATATCCAGGAATTCTAATTGAAGCAAGACCAATTGGATTACTACAAATGAAAGACGATGGAAAACTAGATGATAAAATAATTTGTGTTGCAACAAATGATCCTAGATATCTACACACTACAGATATTTCAGATATTGAAGATCATTATCGTTCAGAAATTGCCCACTTTTTTCAAGTGTATAAAGACCTGGAAGGAAAAAAAGTGGAGATTTTAGGTTGGAAGTCTGCAAAAGAGGCAAAAATTGTGATTGTGGAATCGATAAAAAGATACAAAGACACTTTGAAAAAATATTAGTATGTCAAATAAATGCGAACATTTCTCTGAAGAAAGAGAAATCTCTCCAAATACAAAAAGTTGTGAGGAATGTGAAAAAGAGCACTTGCCAGTTGTTGCAATTAGAATGTGTTTAACATGTGGTCATGTTGGATGTTGTGATTCATCAATTGGAAAACATGCAACTAAACACTTTGAGGAAACAGGACATCCAGTTATGAAAGCAATCCCCAAGGATATTTGGAAGTGGTGTTATATTCATGAAGAATATTACTGATATTATCAATCATGTTTAGTTCATTGTTCGTAGTTGTTTTTCAGTATCTCGAATAAAATCTTCATATTTCATTATCTGCGTAGTGATTCGAAATGCATTCATTTGATCCTCGTTAGCTTTTGAGCCTAAGAGAGGCTTTCTGAGTGCCATTAGTCTCTGTTGTTCTTCAGTTGCTTTGAGAATATCATTTCTAAGGTCATCTCTTGTTGCCACGTACAGTATACGTGAATTTGAGATTTAAGAATTTCAACACATATTGATTTTTTAATAGTTACAAATTGGTATTTTTAATGACAGTGTATCAACTTGGGAAATGGGATCTATCAGAATTAGCAAATGATCCAAAAAGCAGAGCATTTCAAAAACAAATTCGAGAATTGGAAATACAGTCTAAAAAATTTGAAAAAATAAAATCTAAATTAGATCCCAAAATGTCATCAGAAAAATTTATGAGTATTTTACATCAGGTGGAAGAAATCTCAGAAAAAATGAGTAAGATTGGCGGATATGCATCTTTGTCATATTCATCAGACACACAATCTGATGAGGCAACATCACTTATGACCAAAATGTCAAAATTAGGGTCTGAGATTTCAAACAAAATATTATTTTTTGATTTATGGTGGAAAACTCAAGTTGATGACAAAAATGCAAAGAGACTGATGGAAAATACTGGAGAAATTAAAGAGTATTTATCACACAAAAGATTATTTGCAAAATATGCACTTAGTGAACCTGAAGAGAGAATAATCAACACCCTAGATGTTACTGGGATCTCTGCACTTGTAAAACTCTATGACAAAATAACAAATGCTTACGAGTACAAAATGAAAATAGGAAGTAAAACAAAAAAAATGACAAGAGAAGAACTTACAAATTATGTTCGAAGTACAAATCCCAAAATTCGCGAAACTGCCTACAAAACAATTTTGACAAAATATTCGGAAAACAAGGGTGTAATTGGCGAAATATATCAAAACATTGTTCTTAATTGGAGAGACGAAGGGATCGAAATTAGAGGTTACAAATCCCCAATATCAATGAGAAACATTGGAAACGATGTCGATGACAAAACTATAAAATCACTTCTTTTAGTATGTAGAAAAAATTCCCCAGTATTTCAGAAGTTTTTTGCTCAAAAAGCAAAGATGTTGAAAATGAAAAAATTAAGAAGATATGATTTGTATGCACCAGCAGCAGCTAACATTAAAGAAAAGAACTATTCTTACAACAATTCAGTTAAATTAGTTTTTGAATCTCTAGGAAAATTTAGTGAGACATTAGAAGAATTTGCAAGAAAAGTATTCAATGAAAAGCATATTGATTCATCAGTAAGACCAGGAAAGAGAGACGGAGCATTTTGTAGCACATTAACTCCAAAAATTACACCCTATGTTCTAGTGAATTTTACAGGAAAGTCAAGAGACGTGTTTACTTTAGCACATGAGTTAGGCCATGCAGTCCACAGTCAGGCTGCACAAAACAGATCAATTCTTGTTCAAGATGCCCCATTACCATTAGCAGAAACTGCATCCACATTTTCAGAATTATTACTATATGATAATTTATCAGACAAAATTTCAGATAACGAGAAAAAGATCATGTTATCTGAAAAAATAGATGATCTATATGCAACAATTCTCAGACAATCATTTTTTACCATTTTTGAAGTTGATGCTCATGAGCAAATTGGAAAGGGCACTACAGTTGATGAGATTTCAAAAACATATCTCAAAAATCTCAAAGAGCAGTTTGGAAATTCAGTAAATCTTTCAGAAGACTTTGCAATAGAGTGGAGTTGTATTCCACATTTTTACCATACACCATTTTACTGCTATGCATATTCTTTTGGAAATTTACTTGCATTATCACTATTTCAAAGATACAAAAAGGAAGGGAAAGACTTTGTTCCATCATATATTGAAATTCTTAGTGCAGGCGGTTCAAAGAAACCAGAAAAACTCCTATTAGAACATGGTTTTGATATAAGATCTCCAAAATTTTGGCAAGAAGGATTTGATTATGTCAGTAACCAAGTTAGAGTATTATCATCATTGAATTAGATTGTTAGATTAATGGGGCTGACAGTCCAACGCATGGACTGTCAGCTTGTTCCCCGAACGGTTTGAATTCGATGTCAACCTACAAAAAAAGGCAATCTGATTTAAACGTTTGAAGTTACTATAGGCCCAATTTTTTTGGTTTAATTTTCCTAATCGTACCAGCAAGAATTCCAATAGTAAATCCTAATTGATATAGAAAATACAAAAGAACTTCAAACGTACTTGGAGTGAGATCTGTTAATCTACTCAAACCAGTAAGTAAAAGTAAAAGCACACTAGAAAATAAAACAAATATTTTTGCAGCCCCACCAAGATTTGTAAATTTTAAAAGAACAAATGTCATCACAGTAACAGAAATTGCCAAAATAGTTAGAAAGCCAGTATTCATTCCAAAAATCAAAAATAACGAGGAAGCAATCTCCCCAGTATTTCCTGCAGGTAAATTAAAGAGATCTATTTTTTCAGGAGATGCAAATCTAGGAACACTCAAAATAGCATTTGCTAAAAATAAAAAAAACAAAGTTACAGAAACCGTCTTTATATGATTTTGAAGACGTGTGAATCTTACAAGAATAGAACGTCCCAAAATTATTCCTTGAATAAGACCAATTCCAAAAACTACCAAAACGGCTATTAGTTGTATTATAGGTTCATTGAAAGTTTCAACAAGAAACGGAATTAAGGCCATTACCAGTAAATTATTCAAACGAAGGGAATATTATCTAATTGGTATGGATTTTTGCCAATATTATCAAACCAATATACTTCAACATCTAAAGTAGGAGTAAATTTTATAATTTCCTCAATATTTGAAACACCATGCAAAAGTTAGTTTTTTTATTTTTTCTAGTTACAACAATTGGAGTTTCAGTAAATTATTCATATTCACAAGAAATGAGTCTTGCAACTTTTCAAGAAACGGCTCAAATAATTATTGACAAGAGCATATCGCAAAATGTTACTGCCTCAATCACACTACAAACTACTAGTATTCAAGAGATCAAAATTCCAGCAGAGTTAGAACAAAGAATTAGAGAGAATGGAAATATTTCTGCAGTAACTGTAACTAATCAGAACCAGTGTGTATTGGGAGTAAATAACGAGTCATGTATTTTGATTAATGTAAAGAGAAATCCAGATGATAAGAATTTTCTACAAATTCAAAATAGGACCATCCAGATCGCAGGTGAATTTATTGATGAGATAAACGAGATGCTAGACACCAATGCCAAACTTCATTCGACATTTATCCATAGTACGGATGAAGCAAGAGTTGCCATGGAAACCTCAGGAGTAATTTCTGGAAGAGGGACTATTTCTGCAGTATATACAATGCCGATGGAAGATACAGATTCAATGTATGAAAAAATTTCTGCAATATTAATTCCTAAAATAATTAGAGAATCAGGAGGGTTTTATGATGTTGCAAGAAACCTTTCACAACAAGAAAATTCAAAAATGACATTCTCAATTATCCCAACTGAAAACAAATCATTACTTCAATTAAGACTATCAGCAAATTATCCTCAAACGGCATCAGAAATTAATGAAGTTAGTCCATTAGAATTTTTAAAAACAAATGAATTAAAAAGATCAGATTATTTTTCATCAGGATTTTACCCTCTGAACTCAATAATTCAGATAGTAGTACTAGATACTAAAGATACGAAGGTTTCAGATGTGAAAGGAAACATCACACCCTCACAAATCATAGGTGATGAAAGAATCCCAATAGACATTTCACAAAAGGGTTGGATTTTTGATCCACAAGAAGGACAAAGAATTCAAGGAAAATATATTTTCGGTAAAGATACGACAATTAGCAAACAAGAACTAGAGTTTTCCCTAGGAGGGGAACAATTACAAATCAAACAACATGAAAAAATAGAATTTGATGAGTCAATCATAGTTGTAATCATTATAACTATTGTCGCAATTGGTGCTGCAATATTCTATCTTAAAGGATATAAAAAATAATTATAACAAGAGTACAGCTGCGGCAAATACAGTAGTCCATTTTCCATCTTTATCACCTTTTGTTGACTGGGTAATATTTTTTGTATTGTATATTTTTCCTGAAATTGACCACTGTTGTCTTTTTTCATCCCAGTTTTTATCAACATCAAATGGAATTCCTAATGATGATGCCAACATTTGTGCTGCAATGTCTTCAGCATAATCACCGGCCTGAGTCTCGTTTTGACCAAAAGATTCGTATTCTGAAAGATAACCATATCGACCATTATCCTTAGGGATTGCAATTCCTACAGAAGCTGCACACATCCTATGTGGTTCTCTAGTCTGATTTTTTGAATAAATTGTAAACAGTATCTGTCCAGGACTAATTTGTTTGAGGCCTTCTTTTCTTGAAATCAATTTTGCTTTAGGCGGAAATATACTTGATATAAGAACTAGATTGGTTCCAGCAATTCCTGCATCCCTTAATGCATATTCAAAACTAGTTAGTCGATCTTCATGTACGCCTTTTCCTTTTGTTAGAAATAATTTTTTAGCAACTAAATCAAGCATTTCTGAATTCATGAACGATAGTTATTATTTATACTTTAATTGATAATGGAATTTTAAAATATAATCGAGAAAAACTAAAAATCTCAATCTAATCGCTTTTTCTTTTCTTCTTTCTTTTATCAGGGGATTTTTGAACTTGGGTCAGAAAGATGAATGTAAAGAATGCTCCTAAACCAACATTGATGAGACCCATAAAAGTAATCATCATGGTAATTGATGGGGGTGCAATACTTAATCCAATAATGATTCCAATTACTCCAGTAGTAAAAAACATCATCATCAGAACCTTAACCCTTGTTGGTTCAATGTATCTCATATGTCGTATCAAAATACTGCAATATTATAAACTGACGGTCAAACAAAGAGATCAAAACACAGAATACTCTCAGAAATAATCTTGGTAACATTTTAAACCTGAAAAAATTCATTTTACTTTGTGCCAATGTAGCTCAGCCTGGTTAGAGCAGCTGATTTGTAATCAGCAGGTCGTGGGTTCGGATCCCGTCATTGGCTTTTTCTATATTTCTATAATAAATTCCAAATTTGGCAATACGAATAAGTATGCTAGATTTTGCCATTAATCAAATTGAGTTCTGAGGATTTCGAAGATAATCAAAAAAATGAAGATAAACAGTTGGTAAAAAAATCAACATTTAATGTATTAATAATTAGTTTAATTGTTATAGTTGGGATTGCTGCATTTTTTGCAGGATCTTATGTCTCTAATGTTAATTCCAATCAAATTACAGAAGAAGATCTTGATGATGCAATTGCCAAATTAGAACTTAAAATATTACAAAATCAGTTACCTACAAAACAACCAACACCCATAGTAAGAATTTCAGCAGATAATGATCCAATTATTGGAAATCCGGATGCACCAATTACAATAATAGAATTTTCAGATTTTCAGTGTCCATTTTGTGCTAGATTCCACATTCAAACACTTCCATTAATTCTTGAAGAGTATATTGAGCAAGGTAAAGTGAAATTAGTTTTTAGAGATTTTCCTATTCAAAGTATTCATCCTAATGCATTACCTGCATCTATTGCAGCTGAATGTGCAAATGAGCAAGGAAAATTCAGAGAAATGCATGATATGTTGTTTGACAACCAAAATCAATGGAATAAACTAGAAACTGATGATGTACTTTCTTTGTTTAGTAATTATGCATTAGAGATTCAATTAGATCAAGAAATATTTGAGTCATGTCTAACTAGTGGCAAGTATATCGAAGAGATTAGAAAAGATCTTGATGATGGTAGAGATTACGGAGTATCAGGTACGCCTGGATTTTTTGTAGGAAATGAAAAGATAGGATTTGTAGAACTTAAGGGTGCACAGCCGTTTGAGAGTTTTAAAAAAATTATTGATGCTCAATTAGAGGCGTAAATAATAACAAGCGTTTATTACACCTTCAAAGTCATTTTAATTATCGGAATAATGACGTCTAAGCAATGAGCTTTTCGTCATTGCTTAAGAGAAGAAAATAAAATGACAAAATTTACAGAATTAGGATTAAAAGATGAAGTACTAAAGGGAATTACTGATCAACATTTTGAAGAGGCATTTCCAATTCAAGAAGCTGTAATTCCAGTATTACTTTCAGGAAGAGATGTAGTAGGTCAAGCACATACAGGTTCTGGAAAAACTGCAGCATTTGCATTAGCAATGTTACAACAGATTCAACCAAAAAACGGCATTCAAGGATTAATCATGGCACCCACAAGAGAACTTGCAATGCAGATTAGTGATGAAGTTAAAAAATTTGGAAAATATACAGGAATCAAAGTAGCTACAGTTTACGGAGGACAAGGAATGGGAATTCAGTTAGATGCTCTTCATAGAGGAGTAGAGATAGTTGTTGCAACCCCAGGTAGACTAATTGATCATCTCAAAAGAGGTTCAATTGAACTTCGAGACATTACCCATATTGTTCTTGATGAGGCAGACACAATGCTGGATATGGGATTCGTTGACGATATTTCATTTATTTTAGATTTAGCACCAGAAGAGAGAGTAATGTCATTGTTTTCTGCTACAATGCCTACTGAAATTCTAAGATTATCTGAAGAGTATCTTAAAAATCCAAAACAATTCCTTTTAGATGCTGATGATCTCAGTGGCGAAGGAATTGATCAATCATATTTAGTAATTAAAGATCGAGATAAATTCAAGTATCTTATTGATTTTATCAAAAAGACAAAAGGTCAATCAATTGTATTTTGTTCAACAAAATACAGAACAAGAGATGTGGCAAAATTCCTCCATCAAGAAAAATACAATGCAGTAGCAATTGAAGGAGACATGTCACAGCATAGAAGAGAGCAATCAATGGGTAAATTTAGAAGTGGAAAAGCAGACATTCTTGTTGCAACAGATGTGGCATCAAGAGGAATTGATGTTCCAAGAGTAGAATTAGTAGTAAACTATGATGTACCAAATCAAGAGATGGCATATTTCCATAGAATTGGAAGAACAGCTAGAGCTGGAGCACTGGGTAAAGCAATCACATTTGTATCATATTCATCAGTAGGAGACTGGAATCTCATTAAAAGACAGATCAAAGTACCTCTAAGGGATTTAAATCAAGAGATGGGAATTCAAATATCAATACCAGATCCGCTAAAAAGACAAACACCTTCAAGAAGATATGGCGGTCAATCAAGATCCAATTATTCCCGAGGAGGACGTTCTGGTGGATATGGAAGATCAGATAGGAGTAGAAATACAAGAGATGATAGAGGAGGAAGAAAGAGATATGGAGATAATGATAATAAAAATAGCTACGGCGGACGTAGTAGATGGTAATTAGTGTAAAACTTAAAGACCTGAACTTCATTTATCATTACAAGGTATAGTAATGCACAAAGGATTTATTTTATTAAATTGTGATCTTGGCGCTGAAGAATACATTGTTGATGAATTAAAACACATGCAAGATGTCAATAATGCATATCTTACTTTTGGAGCTTATGATGTAGTTGCAGAAGTGCAAACACAGAATCAAGATGAGTTTGAAAAAGTAATTGCGTCAATTAGAAAATTATCAAGGGTTGTCAGTACAATGACGCTAAATGTAATTCAACCCGAATAATTGTTATATGAGTTCTTTTAGAATTGTTTCAAATTGCAAAAAATTGATTATGAAGCACCAGTTTGGGTGCTAAATTACAACAACCCAGAACCACTACTAGAGCATGCGATTCACATGCTAGAAAGACACGGAGTTAAACGTGAAGACATGATAATTACGGAAACCCCTACTGCAAAAGTAGGAGCTATTGTTGTGGAGATTTGGCCATATGAGTTAGTCATAGGAAGAGTTAGAACCACTAGAAATGATTCATTTATCAGCGGTACAGAATTTACAGTAGAATTAAAGTTAGATGAGGATGGAAATTACATAGATTATCTTTGAAGAAAAAGAAAATACAAAATATCATTATTGGCATCATAGCAGTTCTAATAATTGGAGCTATTGTGGCATACAATTTTTCTATAGACCAAACCAAACAGAAAGGTCTTCAATTCGGAATAGAATTAGAACAAATCCAAGAAGAAGTTAAAGAATTGCAAACAAAGTTCTATTCTGAAAAAACAAGATGGGAGGAAGGAGACATATCAAAGGAAGAATTATCAGAATTTTATGAAAAACATTTACAAGATTTTGAAGTAGTAATTTCCAAATATGATGAATTGTCCCCTCCAGAGATTTTCAAGAGTTCAGTAGATCTATTGAAACTATCATCTCAGTCTCAACTAGATAGTGATTCAGAATTTATCAAATGGATTGAAACAGGAGATGAATCAGCTAAAATTCGCTCAGATACTCAAATTCAAGAATCATTAGAATATGAAATGTTAGGTTTAGTTGAATTTTATTCGGCCAAAACTGGTGTGAAAAACTATGATGAGCCAGAAAAATTTGAAGCACCACAAACAGGACTCACACAAAAAGTGATACAAATTTCAGACAATATGAAAAATCAATGTGATAAAGAATTTAGAAATGAATTAGGAGAATTTGATTCAGAACAAACAGAAATTGAATGGTTCAACTGTACAAATGAGGCAAAAAAATGGAAAATAGAGCATTTACCATAATAAAGAAGAAATAATTTTTACTAATCCACAATATCAAAATCATTTAAAAATCTCTTTTAGAAATATTTTAGTAAATTTTATCACCTAGGTTGTTTTGGTATTATTATGGAAATTGAAGTAGCTGTTGAAAAACTATTGAAGCTTAGTCCATCAGTTAGAGTAGTAACTGTATGCGATCTAAATGGAAAATTAGTTTATTCAGCACGTTCAAGAAAAGTAAGCATTTTGGTGACAAAGAAACAAAGTTTGGCATCATTAAAGGCTGCAGCATATGATTGGAAGCAAAGAAAAAAACTATTGAAATCACTAGGGGCATGCAAATACGTTGTTGCAGAATATGACAAAGTAAAAAGAATAGTCATTCCTGCAGGAAAGAATCACATTTTGTATGTGACTACTACTGCTTCCTTAGATCATAACAAAGTTGTTCGAAAGGTACGCTCGTTCAAGTAACCTTTACAATTTTATTTTTTCCTTTATTTTTTAAATTAGGTATGAATTAATACCAATAATTTACAGATTATAAAAAATATTGATTGTATTTGATATTCAGTTTACTTTTTGAGTTGTCGTCTTCCGGTGCCTCTTCCAGAACTAACCCACATACCTTTTGTGTCGGTGGTTTTGGTAGCAGCAATATCACCAAATTTTATTTTTCCAGTTCCTCTTCCAACACTCACATACTTGTCTTTTGAGGCTTCTTGTCTTGCAGCTTGAATTTTTTTGAAATCAGAGCCGGACCATTTACTGGCATCGTCATCAACTTCAATAGTTCCTGTTCCCCTACCAGATCGTACTTTAATTTTAGCCATATTTTCTAATTATTAATACTCGTTTCTCATTAATAAGATTTTTAAAAAGACCAATTTTTGAACGAAATTATCACTTGGGTTAATTTATCATAATTCTTAGATAAAAAAAGAATAAACCAAAAAATCACAGATAAAACTTCTTTAAAGAATTCAAACGAACAAATACATGGAACGAGTTTTCATCATCATATTTCTATTTGTAGGAATTATTCCATCAATATTTGGAGAAGTATTTATTGAAAATGATCAGCAGTTTTTTGGAGATGATAAATCCCTCCATGTTGTTGGGGAAATAACAAATAATCTGAAGGTCCCTCTAAGCCAAATCAATGTGATAATAACACTATTTGATGAAAATAAAAATCAAATTCTAGTAAAAGAGGTGAATTCTTTAGTAAATACAATCATGCCAGGAATGAAAGGACCATTTGAACTAATCCTACCAAGAAATGAAGCAAAAGATACTAAATCATATTCATTGAATTTAGATTATGAATTGAGTCATCCAAAAAGTCAAGTGATAGACATTACTGAATCAGAATTAACAACAGACAATCACAATAATCTAATCATTACTGGTGTTGTCAAGAACAATGGGGATATTACAGCAAATACAATAGCAGTCATTGCGACACTATATGATATCGAGGGGAATGTTGCAGGTGTCTCCAGAATCCACCCAGAACCAGATTATTTAGGAGTAAATGACGATATTTTCTTTTTGGTTACAATTCCAGATAAAATTCAAAATGATCAGATAAAAAAATACACATTGGTTGCAGAGTCAGAAGAATATGCCGCTGTCCCAGAATTTCCCATAGGTACGCTTGTTTTGCTTGTAGTTACACTATCAGTATATGTTGGAATTACAAGGTATTCAGGCAAAATTATAACAAATCTAATTTCTGCAACAAATCTAAAGTAGTGTAAAGTTCTTCTAGTAAATGTTTTTTTTCAAGAGGTGTTGGTTTTGAAAACTTTACTTCAAAAGTTATTGTGAGCATATCTTGATCTGTATGTGATATTCTAATGGAGTGTTTTTCCCTATTAGTTTGAGATAAGAAATTCTTCCATTTTTGTAGATGTTCATTAACTCGTATTACATTTTGTTCTACTTTAGAGATATCAGTATCTAAATCAGTATCAAATAAACCAAATTTAACTAGAGGAACCATCATGACACCACCTAAAATTTTATCATTATTTTTTAGCATGGATGAAATTATTTCTTCAGAATTCTCTTTTGGGAAAATATGTCCATAGTCTGGATCAAAGTATCCTGCCACCATTTTTTTTGAATCATATATTCGAAAAAAATCTTCGTCAGATTCTAATTTCCACAATATCTAAAAAATGATTTATGAATAAATAAACGATTAATCAAAGACAAAAACTAGTACAAATTGCTAAAATTTCAGGCATGATAGTTTTTCAAGCCTTAAGTTCATAATCAGTTCAGTAATTTTATGAGTTTCAGATCAAGTGTGTTTTCAAAAAAAGAGTTTGCAATAATTCTATGTGTATCTCTAATTGTTTCATCAATTTTGTATATTGCTTATGTCACAGGTAGATAGTCAGATAAAGTAATTCTGTAAATAGAAAAAATCATTATCAAAGACAATTAAATAAACTAGGAAATAAAGGAAAAACCATGACAATTTCTAAAGAGACCAAAGATTTTGTTGATAGTTTGATCGATTACTACATTAATGAATCAGAGTCATATAGACAAATTGCAGAGAATTTTGTGCCTGAAATAGGATCTGTTCCAGATACAGCATTTGGGATTATAACAGGATGTGTCTATTCAGGATTTTTACAGGCATATCAAAACCAACAACAGTCACCAAGTTTGGAAGATATGAAAGAATTCAATCAAATTATCAAAGAACGCGCCCCACTAATCAAAAAATCTATTTTGGAACCTCATAGATTTGAAGCCAATAAAAAAGAGACAGATGAAAAAGAAGATCCCATATTCAAATAATAGTAATTTTAATGTGAAAGAGTGCCTGATTAGGCACACTCTTTCTTGACTCCTCTGTTAGAAAGGGTTGTTCCGCGTAGAGGGTATGTACACAGTTTTGACTTGTAATAACAAAAAATAGAAATTATCTATTAAAACACTTACGTAGAAATCATTAGTGGATAAATTCAAAAAAGAAAAAACCAGTACAGTTTAATTCAGAATAAATAAAATGAAATTATGAATGTCGATGGTAGTAAAATCATCTTTGGGTTAGGTGTAAGTGCAGCTGTGGCAACGGCAGTAATTGCACTGTATTTTGCAATTCGGTAAAGATAAATCATCAAAAAAAGTAAACAAATCATTGTCAGCAACAAATGAATTCAAAATTACACAGATAGTAGATAATGGTCAGATGGTCCAATTAACACTAGTAGAAAATGTTTCAACTGAACCAATTTCACAAAAACAGATGATTATAGAAAATGTATCAAAAAAGCTTGATGCTGAAACAAAAGAACAGGTAATGCCACTACTTGAAGCTATTTTACAAGCACAGCCAACAGTTAATATAAAATCATATCAACAAACACAAATTACAATAGCTATGCCAAAATCAAGATATGACAACATGGGAAGACCACAAGTTGGAAATACAATTGATGTAAATTTAAAAAAAATCTAAAGACGTGAATTTATTTCATCCAGTGTATGTAATGGTAATGAGCAAGAAAAATCTTTACAAATAAAAACAGTAGTTTTATCCTCAAAAGTTTTGCCAGCAAAAAATGGATAGTTAGATAAAAATTTCAATTGAGTAGAATTTTGAATTGTCACAATAAATGAATTTGGCAAATAGTCAGTCAGAATAGAATGGTGCAACTCGGAATTTTCTGTATTAATGATTGTTATTTCCAAGGGTTTTTCGATATAATTAAAAATTGTATTTAGTAAATATCCAAATCCAAAAGGGTTTTCTGCAGCCATCTGTGCCTGAGACTCCATTATTTTGGTAGAAATTTCAAGGAAATTCTGTTTTTGAGATAGATGGAATAATCTTAGCATTACAAAAGCAGAAACAGAGTTTCCAGAAGGTAATGACAAATCATAATTGCTTTTTGGTCGAATTATTAATTTTTCATGATTATCGGAAGTCATAAAGAAACTACTAGTATTTGAATCCCAAAAATGATCCACCAAATGATCACCCAATTTTAAAGCTAATTCAAGGTATTTTTTTTCAGGTTCAATTTCAAATACATCTAACAAGGCATTTGTAAAATAGGAGTAATCTTCTAGATATCCATCGATTTTAGCAGTTCCATTTTTGTAAGTACGAAGTAATTTACCATTTTCAAAAAGATTATTCTCTATAAAAGAAATACAATTTTTTGCAGCATCAAGATATCGTGTATCATTTGTAACACGATATCCTTTTGCAAATGCTGTGATCATCAGAGAATTCCAAGAGACCAAAATTTTATCATCTAAACCTGGAGGAACTCGTGTTGAACGAACTTTTAATAATTTTTCGGAGCATGAATTAATAATTTCTTGAGCTTTTTGTTCAGTTACTCCAAAATTAAATGCGACAGTTGAGAGATTAAGATTATTACACAGAATATTATTGCCTTCCCAATTTCCACCATCAGTAACATCATAATATAGACAAAATAGATCAGCGTCGTTTCCAAGGATTTCTTTTATTTCACTTTTCTTCCAAACATAGAATTTTCCTTCAATACCTTCTGAATCTGCATCATATGCAGAATAGAATCCACCTTCAGGGGAAGTCATTTCACGTAACACAAAATCAAGAGTTTTTTTCATCACATCAAGATAAAAAGGATCTTTTGTAATTTGATATGCCTCAGCATAATTGACAGGTATCAAAGCATTATCATAAAGCATTTTTTCAAAATGAGGAACAAGCCACTTTGCGTCCGTGGAATACCTAGAAAAGCCCCCACCTATTTGATCAAAAATTCCACCCCTTGCCATTTTCTTAAGTGTTTTGAGTGAAAATTCGTTGAATTTTGACAGACCTGAAAGTTTTGCATAACGAAATAGAAATGAGATATTTGCGGCATTTGGAAACTTTGGTGCAGAACCGAATCCACCATATGTCGGATCACCAATTTGAAATAAATTCATTGCAGCTTCATCAAGAATTGGTCGTTCTAATTTTGTTGGAACAGTAATGGTTTCTGTTTTTTGGAGTGCGTCAAGGAATTTTTCTGCAGATTTTTCAATGTCTTTTGGTTTTTCATTCCATGCTTGAGATAGTTGTCTACAGATACTTCCAAAAC
Organism: Candidatus Nitrosopumilus sp. bin_68KS; assembly: GCF_054095825.1. Lineage (NCBI taxonomy): Archaea > Thermoproteati > Nitrososphaerota > Nitrososphaeria > Nitrosopumilales > Nitrosopumilaceae > Nitrosopumilus > Candidatus Nitrosopumilus sp. bin_68KS. The sequence continues at coordinate 7,048 of NZ_JBSWSP010000034.1, read as the reverse complement.
CAGGTCGCCCATACGAATCCAAAACCGGAAAGTAAGTACCAACATAGAAAGGTTTTTGATCAGGAGTAAGAAAAATACTAAGAGGCCAACCTCCTTGACCAGTTGCTATTTGGCAAACTTTTTGATAAATATCATCAATGTCAGGTCTTTCTTCTCGGTCAACCTTAATGTTTACAAAATTTTCATTCATGAATTTTGCAACATCTTCATTTTCAAATGATTCATGTGCCATTACATGGCACCAATGACAAGAGCTATAACCAATACTTAAAAAAATTGGTTTGTTTTCATCTTTTGCTTTTTTTAATGCAATTTCATTCCACCCATACCATTCAACGGGATTATGAGCATGTTGAAGTAAATAGGGACTGGTTTCATGAATGAGATTATTTTCTACCACATTTAATCAAAGTCATTTCAATATTAGTACTTAATTAGACATATTATCCCCAAATGCCTTTGCCTTCAGTTAATTCATAAATTCTAACATTAATTTTTCCTAACAATTTCACTTTTGATTTGTGAGCCTTTTTATCATGACTATAATCTTTTTTTTCAACTAATTCTTGTAATCGACGTAATTGCTCTAAAGATAATTTCTTAAATTCATTTTTAGACGCTGTGATTTGTTGCAATAATTTCACTCTTTCACGATCTTCATCAGTAATTTCAGCCATGATAAAAGTAAATGTCAGTCCTTTATTTTTCTAATGAGCGAATCTTAAAATTTCATGCTTTGTGCTCTAAGATATGGAAAAAATGCGGGCAATGGTACTATCAGAATGTGCTAAAATTGAGACAAATCCATTAAAATTAACTGAGATTGATAAACATCAGATTCAAAGACCAAATGAAATTTTACTAAAAATTGAAGCATGTGGAGTTTGTCATTCTCAACTTCATGGAATAGAAGGGGATTGGAAAGATATTGGAATACCACCAACTCTTCCAACAGTTCCAGGTCATGAGCTTGTTGGCAAAGTTGTTCAAGTGGGGGATTCAGTTTCTAAATTCAAAATAGGAGATAGAGCAGGAATAACTCCACTTTTAGAAGCATGTAAAGAATGTCAATATTGTAAAGAAGGTAAAGAGTATCTTTGTGAATCATCAATAATTACAGGAGAGTCATTCAAAGGTGGATATACAGAATTTATTACAGTTACAGAAGATTTTGCAACTAAAGTTCCAGAAAATATGAAACCAGAGTATGCTGCACCGCTTTTTTGCGCAGGTATAACAGCATACAAAGCAGTCAAAGCTGTAGAGCCAAAAATGCATAAAAAAATTGGAGTGTTTGGAATTGGCGGAGTTGGACATATGGCCATTCAGTTTGCAAAAATTGAGAATTGTGATGTCATTGCATTTTCTAGAACACAAAAACATCTTGATGTTGCAAAAAGATTGGGTGCAATTGATTCAATGACATTTTTAGAAAATCAAGATGAATTTCTTAGCAAACTAAAAGAAAAACATGGAATGTTAGATGCAGCCATAGTTTTTGCGCCAGCAGACATAGTTACAGATACTGCAATAAAATCAGTAAAGAAAGGAGGATTAATCGTGATTGCAACAGTGGGAGAAAATCCTGCATTTATGGCATTTGAGGAAAAAACAATCAGAGGAACTTTGATTGGCTCTACAAAAGATATGGAGCAAGTCATCAAAATATGTGATGAGAATAATATCGAGGTAATATCCCAAGTATTCCCATTAGAAAATGCAAACGAAGTACTAAAAAAATTAAAGAATTCTGAAATTGAAGCACGAGCAGTCTTGATACCTTAACTTGCAGATTAAATATTGGGAAGTATAGTTTTGAATATGAATTGCAATAGATGTCATCATACTGATGAAGCACATTCTCCAAATGAGGAGAGCAATTCCATAATCAAGGTAGGTAAATGCCAAATTCCCACATGTACATGTCAGCAATACTTGGATCCAATTCAAAAAATTGATGAAGATTTATTGTAACAATTCATATAGTAAAATCAATTCACAATAGTCATGGACAAACATAAGCCATCAGATGAAATGATTAAAGAATTAGACAATCTATTATCAAAAATTAATGCAATGGAGATAGTTGCATCGGAAGATTTTCAAAAAAATTCAATTAAAATAATGAGGGCTCTAGTTGAAGGACAAATGCATTCAATAAATGAATTTCAGCATTTGAAAAAAGCAATTGATTTGTTAACATTACAATTATTTGATGTGCAAAACAAAGTTAAGAATTGAGTTTTGTGTCACTCAATCCACAACCAGTACAGCGATAAAGTGTAGATTTTTCAAGAATTTTCTCTGCTTTCATTTCAGACCCACAGCACAAGCAAGGAATTTTTTGTGGTTTTTTACTTAATTCTTCAGACTTTCTAACAAAATAGTCAGGCTCTGATTTTATTATACTCTCAGAATTACATGGAGGTTTGTATCTTGAAATTATTTTATTGTAAACACTTTGTCTCTGAATTTTACTTGATTCAAACATAGGCAATATTGCAAGATACAGGGATTTCTCAGAACCTGAATTCTCTACCCAACATTTGAAATCTATGTGCTGAACAAAAAAAGATTTGTCATCAGTCTTTTCACAGTCACCAATATAGAGAATATTGAATTTGTCCTGATCTTTTGAAAGGATTAGATAAACAAGTTTTTCCATTGGCGGCCCCCAATCATCAAGAGGAATAGGGCCTAGAAACTCATATTGAAGAATTTGAATGCTCAATGTAGAACTTTTCCAGTACTTTCTTTTCTTTTTTTCCCAAAAAATACCCTAGTTCTAAGAAATTGATCGCAAAATCTAAACTTGAAAAGATTAAATTCAAGAGTTCTTGATTTTCAGTAAATGAGAGAACCTCACAATTATGCCAAAGTTGGGTATGCAATGATTCTAGTTTCAGCAAGTCTTGCAGCAGTTGGTCTCATAGGATTAGTAATTGGATCAGATGTGCTTTTTGCAGACAACATGCAAAGAGATGCAACTGCACATTTCAATGAATGTAAATTAAATGATTTCATACCAGATGAGTGTGTAAAATTCAGAGATAGAATTAACAGTGAAATTTCAGGAATATACGTAGACCCATCAAAGTGGGAATAATTTAGTAGCCATTTGTGAAATCTTCTAACATGTTTTGATTTTTTGTCAGTTTATTCATTGCATAAAATGCTCCACCAACTATTCCTGCCTGGTAAAAAGTATACAAGAAAACTCCAGAAGATGTTGGATCAGATTTTGTGAAACTTAGAACAAGAATAGTCATAAATACAAAGGTTCCAACAAAGGTCACCATTCTATTCAAAAATCCAGAATTCATTCCAACAATTCGTTTAGTTGCAGATGCCATTAATGTAATACTTGTAATTATTAAGAAGGTTGCACCACCATTTGCAGTTACAAATTCATTCACCCATGGTAAAAGTCCATCATCTAAAATTGATACTTCAGGCATTACACTTCCACCATTTATTGCAAAGTTTACGGCACTGAACATACCACCTATGACAAAAAAGAACAAGAATATTTTTACAACAGATCTTTTAAAGGCGCTACGGATTTCTGAAGGACGTACAGCTCTTTCTGTAATTCTCATACCATAAAGAAATCCAATTGCCATGGCAGGAAGAAACATGATATTTATCAAAATAGGGGATTCTTTATTGATAGATTCAATTTGTGGATGAAAAATCAAAAACAAGAGTATTGCCAGAGATGCTGAAGATGCAAACAATATCAAACCCAGATATTTATGACTGTGTGTCTCATAGGTCGCATCCCATTCGTACATTTTATCAACTCTTAGGAATGCAATTAAAGACCAAATCGAAAAATCATTTGGTCAAATTATCAATTCTGTTTACCCTTTTTAGGACTAAAACTTTAGATATTTTGTGAGAAAAGGAATTTCCATCATAGTAGTAGGAATGATAATTGGGGTATTGGGGATACTTTTTCACCTCCAAGGGCACTCAGTTGTAGGACCTGAATCGTCATTCATGTATTCAAACCCTGATTGGATAACTTATGGCATTCAAATTGCAATTATCGGATTAATTGTGATTGGAGTAGGAACAGTAATTACAATATTGAAAAAAGATTAATTTGTTACACGTAATGTAATTGTGCTTCGAATTTTTTGGAGTTTTCTAATCTTGGTAGTAATTATCTCATTCATTTGTGCAGGAGTATCTGCAACAAATTCTGCCACAACATCATAACTACCATAGGTAATCAGGCAATTTTTTACCTCAGGGATTTTTTGTAATTGGGTAAAAAGGGATTGTTCTTCTCCGATTTCACAGCTAATTAGCATGTATGCTTTTTCCATCGAAATCAAACTTTGTTAAAAAAACACTAACTTAAAGACATCTGAGGAAATATGTTTCTAAAATGATCTCAGAAACCTGCCACTATAGGATCGTCAGGTTTCATGATCTCTCTTAACAAAATTGTTGCAAACATACCTCTTGATAATGAAAATTCAACAGTATTTTCTTTTAACGTGTAATCAAAACAGTGAATTGCAGCTTGCCTAAAACCACCTTCACTGCTGACCTCTTGCATCTCTTTGATGAAAAAATCTTTAGGCGTAATCTCTTCTTGTTTTAGTATTTTTGATATTTGATAATCAAATCTTGTTTTTTTGTAATAGGAATATCCAACAAAAGGTAATGCAAGTCTTTGATCCAAACCTTTTACATATTTTCCAATGATGCCATTAAAATCAAAGCAAACATCACTTGATTGGGCCTCAAAAAGATCTTCACCATCAACAAAAGCTGAACTTAGAGTTTGATTAAAAATAAAAGACTGGTATGCCTGAATATAAAATCGTCTTAAAGATAAAGGAATAGCTCTGATTGCACGAATATATTCACCATGTTCAATCATTTCTTTTAGAACAATTCGCTCAATATCCATTTGACTTGGAACTCGATCAAAATATTTTTCATAATTTTCCTTATCTGAAAGTTTTTCACGAATTTCAGTATTTTCTTTTGAGTCATATGGTGACGTAAAAGATAAGATGAGATCCACTGCTTTTTTGAAATCTCGATGTAAAATAGCCTTACCAATTAGATGTGTAACGGGTCTTTTTGAACCAAAACGTTGGTATCCATAAAAATTCAAAATTTTGTCATATTCTGTAAAATCAGATAAACCATCAGAACAGTCAGAAATTTGAATTTTAAAATGGTTACCAATCATGTCTTTTTTTGACAATGGTTTTTTTACATAACCAATATTTTCCAGGGAGTATTTTTCGGTTGAAAAATTTTCTATTGCTTTACCTTTATTTCCAGAGCAAACAAATTGTTCAGTGATTGCTGATGCATCCTTTAGTCCAAGGGATTTTAATCGAATGCCTTTTTTTCTAAAAACACTAGATAATGCATGATTAGTGTCAATTTTTTGTTTTTTTAGTTTGTATACAGCATATCCTTCTTGATTATTTATCGAGTTTCTTATTTTATCTGAAATTAATTCTCTGACGCTAAAATCTTCAGGAACTAATCTAATTTTTCCACCTATTCCAGAAAAATTTGTGCTATAAACAGAGATACCAATTTGTGAATCTAGATTAGATATCACTCTATTGTCACTGTAACAAATTTGCTGACTGCCACATCAGTAGATTGTGCACCAAGTAAAATTTTGTAGGTACCAGGAACTGCATCTTCTGAAGCACTAATAGAAGTATGAATCGGACGTGGTGCATCAGAATCTAATTGAAATGTATTAGGAGAATTGTTTTCAAGTTTAACATTTAGAAAATCATGAGTGGTGGACATTACTAATGAAACTCCCATCAAATCATTTTGAGACATTGGGGAAACTATAAAGTTGAAATGCTTAGTATCGCCTGGAGTAAGTTCAATAGAATTTGATTCAAATTGAATTTCAAGAGGTAGTGGAACCGATGTATCAACTACACCAATATTATTTTCAACCCACTCTGTAAACCAAATTTTTTCACCATCTATTGCAAAATCAAAAATTTGAGCCAAACCACAATCAGCTAGCATCAAACCAGTTCCAGGATCACAGTCACCCCAATTAGGGTTTTTAGATGGAACATGGTATTCTACAAGCGTTTGAGTTTTTGGATCCATGACAGATATGTTGTTTGCAGTTTGTGCATTAAAGACAAGTCTACCCTGGTCATCAGTTTCAATCCAGTATGGCCTAGATATCGGAGTTTTGACAATTCCAGTTTGATTCCCATAGGTACTAGGTAATGGGTCAGATGTAACGTATTGAGTGTATTTTTCAGTCACAGGATCAAAATTAAAAAAGTATGAGGTGGTAGTATCTGCCAGCCAAATCGTTCCATCATCAGCTACTACTGAGCCATTTGGAGTTAGTAATTCTGGAGGTAATTGGTAAATTTCAATAAAATCTAATAATGGAAGATAGTTTTCATCAGAGTTTGAAACAGAATCAAAGTATGCATTTTGATCAAATTTTACTAAAACACCTCCTTGCTGGAATAACCAATTTGTAAACCAAACATTATCATCGGCGTCAACTGCAAAATCAGCAGTTACAGAATCATCAACAGGAGATGGAATACTTAGATAGTTCACATCTTCTTCAGATTGGTTTGGATCCAAGAATGTAATTTTATTTCCAGTAAAATCATTTACTATAATTTGAGAACCGTGGATTTGGAGTTTTTGAGGTAAGGAATCTCCTTCAGATGGATAAGATAGTCGGCTATATGTTTCGTCAATGGTTGAAAACTTCCAAACAGAATCATATGTTTCATCAGTATACCAAACAGTTCCATCAGGAGCATAATCTATTCCCCACATCATAGAACGTCCACCTGGTGGCCATGATGGATTTTCATATTCAGTAAAGGTTTCAGTGCGAGAATCAAATTTTGCCAGATTGCCAGTATTTGTTTCTGCGAACCAAACATTTCCATCATAATCAGCAACTATAGCTAAAGGATTCGTGCACAATGTTGGAATGGAATACTCTTGAATGAAAGCAGTTGATTTTGCAGTACTTGAACCACAAAACTGAGCACGTTGG
>NZ_JBSWSP010000003.1:0-34955 GCF_054095825.1 Candidatus Nitrosopumilus sp. bin_68KS | reverse complement strand
TTCTTCTGCTGCTTCTTCTGCTGCTTCTTCTGCTGCTTCTTCTGCTGCTTCTTCTGCTGCTTCTTCTGCTGCTTCTTCTGCTGCTTCTTCTGCTGCTTCTTCTGCTGCTTCTTCTGCTGCTTCTTCTATATCCTCTACAACATCCTCAACATCATCTACAACGTCCTCAACATCATCTACAACGTCCTCAACCACATTTCCATTTCCGTTTCCATTTCCGTTTCCGTTTCCGTTTCCGTTTCCGTTTTCACTTCCTCCCCCACCCAAATGAGTTAGTTTATGATGGGCAAAAGCAGGTTCAGTGCCAGCAACACTCCAAGTTAATAATAGAATGGATAGGGATAAAATCAATAGTCTAGAACTAAGATTATTACTACCGAGTTTAGTATTCAATGTAGGCATTCTAAGATCATTTCAGATTATGAACTTCTGTTTGTAATCCAATTACATACATTTTACATATTATAGAGAATTTGGAGAAAATTACTCAGTAGAGGCAAATTTGCCATAGTGTGATTTAGCATGTTCTTTTTTTATAGGGATTTGATGGTTTTTGGGGTTTTTTGGTAATTGGATGGTGAATGTTGTAGGATTATTCTTTACAGATATTTTACCCTCATGTGCCTCAATGATACTTTGACAGCTAGATAAGCCTAAACCAGTACCAGTCTGTTTTGTAGTAAAGAGAGGTTCAAATATTTTATCTAATTCTTCATCAGGAATTCCTTTTCCGGAATCTTGAACTTCAATTAACACATTATCATCATTTTCAATAATTCTAAAAATAATTTCCCCATCATCATTAATTGCATAACATGCATTATTCACTAAATTTGTAAAAATAATTTCTAGTTTGTATGGATCACAGTATATCACGGAATCATTTTCTGGAATAGCGATTTTGACACCATAGGGGATTTTGTTGTTTTTTATAGTTGATTTAATGATAGAGAGTAAAGATGATTTTTCACGTTTTAATTCTGTCACATTAACATAATCTAAAACATCATCCGTCTGATGAGTAATTCTTTCAACTGCACGCCCAATTCTCTCAAAATTTTTGAGTAGGCTATCATCAAGAGTATTTTTAGTTTTAATTTCAATAATTTCAAAACTATTTTTTATGACAGATAAAGGATTTCGAATATCATGGGCAAAACGAGTAGCTAAACTTCCAATTGAAGATAATCGCTCTTTTTCGATAATTTTTTTATGTAGATCTGCAAGATCTTTGGACATAATATTGATATCCTTGCCTAATTCAGAGATTTCATCATTCCCTTTTTCAGGATATAATATAAAATTCCCTTTGGCTATTGAATGAGTAACTTTTCTAATTTTATTTAGAGGATTTGATATTGATCTTAAAATTAAAAATCGAATAGTTATCGCAGTCAAGACAAACAAATTTAATGCAATTACAATACTCCATGTAACTTCAGTAACTAGAGAGTCAATGTATTCTTGTCTTTCAGCAATATTTCCAGAAGCTAAATCAATAGCACGATCAACTTCAGCATTCATGTTATCATAAGAATGATCAAAATCCTTATTCAGATTCAGAATTTCGATTCCTGAAACACCAGAAGTTTTTAATTGTATCATTTTATTGGAAAGAAATAACATTTCATTCCATTTTTCGGCCAGTTTTGTAGTATGGTCCACATCATCAGGGTGATCAATCATAAGATCAGTGTATTTGGAAAATGAATCATTAAACAAAGATTTTGCTTGTTCGATTTTATAGAAATTAATTTCCAATACCTCCTCTAATTCACGATATTCATTCTCTCCAATATTTCGAGTTTCATCTTCAATTAATACAATTTCCATAGTTATTGCAGATAGTTGTGTTGATGCATAACGCATATCCTTCAATGTGTCTAAAATAGGAAGAGTTTCAGTGCTGATACTAGAAAATGAATTCTGTAGCTGCTGAGTATTCATTATTGAAACAAATGAAATCATGCCAACAAGTGCAAACAAAACAACTACTTCAAGAACCAATTTAGTCCTAATCTTCATAAAATGAATGCCTGATTTTAAAAACTAAAGAGTAGCTTGTTGAAAGTAAGCTGGCATTATATAGCAATATTATGAAAAATCACAGAATTCTAGGCATAGTATTTCATGTTTGACATCTAATTGTTTGTGAAGAATGTAAACACATCTAATGATATAGCAAAAATGATGTAAAACTTGCATATGCAGGTTCAAGACATCTCCCTAGACGATGATTTCAAACAAGGTGAAGAACATGATGAGATCACTATTCTCAAAGATTTTGGTTTAGAAGAAGACGAGGCTCAAACATATGTAGGATTGGCACAGTTAGGTTCAGTAAAAGCTAGTGAAATTAGCGCATTTACAAAAATAGACAGAGTGAGAACATACAAAATTTTAGAGAACCTAAAAAATCTTGGATTTGCAACATCTACACTTTCATCACCAATTAAATTTTCAGCCAATGAACCAGAAAGTATTCTAAAAGACATTATTTTAAAACAGAAACAGAAAGTGGAGCATTTGGAAAAGAACAGCTCACAGTTTTTAAAAATTCTATCACGTTTAAAACTAAATGAACCACAAATTGGACTTCCAAAACTAACTATAGTTTCAAACAGAAATAATATTTATGATCAAATGGCAAAAATTATTGAAGAGACCAGTGACAGGTTATTCATTGTAGTGACATTATCAGATATAATTCGAATGTATTATACGGCAATTCCAGAAATAATCAAAAAAGTAACAAAAAATAATACAAATATCAAATTAATGACAGGTCCAGAACTTTTAACAAAATTAGAATACATCAAAAGATTAGGAATAAATAAATTCAAAATTGTCACCCTTCCTTCACCAGGGAGATTACTATGTAGTGAAACACAGGTATTGATGTCAGGAAACACTTCATCTCAAGAAAATAAAAATATCAATGATGAATCAGTGATGGTTACAAATTCAAATGACATTATCAAAAACATGCAAAGCTTGTGTGAATTTCTTTGGGAGTCAGGAGAAGACATTGTAATAGAAGGGAAAAATAATAAAAAAGGAAAGAAATCCCAGAAACAATCAACAATTCTAGTAGTTGATGATGATTCAGACGCAGTAAATATTTTTGCAGATTATTTAGAGATAAAAGGAGTTTCAACAGTAGAAAGATGCACATCGGGGCAAAAAGCAATTGAGTTGTTCAAAAAGATGCGCCCTGAAGCAGTATTTCTAGACATTATGATGCCTGATGTGGATGGATTTTATGTTCTAGAAGAGATTCGCAAGATTGAACCTAAAGCAAAAATAATCATGGTTACAGCAGATAAATCTCCGGCAACAACAAAAAAACTCAAAGAAGTAAAACCCACAGATGTAATCTACAAACCTTATGACATTGAACAAATTACAAGGTGTTTAAAATAAAGATCAGTCAAAAGATTCTTCTCTTATCATTAGCCATCACATTATTTGTTACATTATCAAATAATCAAGGATATTCACAATCAAGTGAAAATGGATTGTCATGGCACTTGACATATCTCTCAGATGCAGGATGTAATGTTTCAGAAGAGCGTAAAATAAAAGACATGGTAGGAATTGTGGAAAAATATTTTGCAATGTATAAAATAACAAATCAAAAAATTGATTCGGAATGTTTGAATCACGGGGAATTTTTTGATAAAACATTTTCAGACGACGTTGATTTGAGTATTTTAGTTTTTGATGAGAAAATTGGGCAGAAATTATTTCTAAAATACGGATACAATGGTCTGTATGCACATTTTGGTTCACTAAGAATAGAAAATCATGTAATTATGGCTACAGTCCCACCGCAATTTAGTTCAGCGTATGAAAATGTTAAATTTCCTTGGTCAATATCAGAAAAGTTATCTCAATTCATTTTATCATATCATGGATATAATTCTGAATCAATAGTAAGAATTCTAGATTTTAAATCAAATTATGATGAATGTGTTAAAAGAATTGTAGCTGATGAAAAATGTAATGAAATGATTACAACAATACATTCAGATGTGACAGGGGAGGATTTTTCAGTACTTGCACCAATTCAGGACATAGTTAATCAGAAATCAATAAAATATATTCCAGAAGATCTATATTCATCACAAGTAGTAAAAGAAATCTTACGTAAAATTACAAATTGGTGGGTAAATGGGTTAATTGATGATAATATGTATTTAGATACAATTAAAGAAATTGTGGATGTTCCAATTAAAAATAATAAAGAAATCATTACGGTAGAATTAGAAATTCCAAATGGATTCTCAATTCTAAGTTTTTCAAATAAAAAGATGCAAGAAGATTTTAACGAATCAAAAATTATTACTGCAGAAAATAAAATTCATACAGTTTTAGAATATGTTCCATTTGACATAGAGTTACTGTCATCAGATTCAGAATCATCAGAAATACCAATTTGGTTCAAAAATCGGGCAACAATATGGGAGCAAGGAAAACTCGACGATAGGATATTTTTTGATGGGTTGACTACATTAATTCAAAATGGGGTCATAAGAGAAAAATAATTTTACAATCATATCAGCCAGTATGTTTTGTAAATATCCAATCAACTGAGATAATCATTTTAAAGGCAACCTATTGAACAAAAATGTGCAACTAGAAGAATATCTCAAAGCAGGAAAAATTGCTGCAGAGGTAAGAGAAATGGTCAGAGTAAAAGACTGGATTGGAAAATCAGTTTATGATATTTGTGAAGAAGTAGAAAAAGAGATCAAAAAAAGAGGAGCAAAATGTGCATTCCCAGTAAACGCAAGTATTAATGAAATTGCAGCTCATTATACTGCTGAACCTAATGATCCAATTACAATCAAAGATACAGATTTGGTAAAAATTGATCTTGGGGCTCAAATTAACGGCCACATTGCAGATACAGCAGTTACTGTCTGCTATGATGCACAATTTGATGGGCTAGTACAGACAGCAGAAGAAGCCCTAGGTAATGCAATGTCCATGATCAAAACAGGTGTAAAAGCAAGTGACATAGGGCGTACCATTGAAACTACGATTAAACAAAGAGGGTACAAACCAATTGCAAATCTTAGTGGACATTCATTAGAACAATATACAATTCATGCTGGAAAATCAATTCCAAATATTTGGTCAATTGGAGGATTTTCACTTTCAGAGAATTCAGCGTATGCATGTGAGCCATTTGTCACTACAGAGCAAGGGGGAGGATTTGTCAGGAACGGACAAATTAAAAATATTTTTGCAATAAATACACGAAAGAGAACAAAAGATGCCGAAGCGGACAGACTACTTGATTTTATCTGGCAGGAATTTAACATGTTACCATTTGCATTGAGATGGATTACAAAAGAATGGGAGGAAAAACAAGCAAGAGAATTACTAAACATTTTGATTAAAAAGAAAGCAGTTCAAGCATACCCTATTCTAATTGAAGTAAATGAGCAAAAAGTAGCTCAAGCAGAGCACACATTCATTCCATTAGAAGATGGGGTTACCGTAACTACAAAAGCACCATGAAGTAAATTGAGCGAAGAGGTAAGACCATGTCCTAAATGTGGCAGATTTATGTTCAAAGAACAAGGTGAGACAGTGTCATGGTTTTGTCCATCATGTAATATGAAATTTAAAACAAAGTAATTCAAATTTATTGTTCTAGTGTTTCACCAAAAATTTTCTCAATCATCACACTCCCATCGCAGGAAGTGCATTTCGGACATTGTGAAAACAAAACATCACCTTTAGAATATTTTCTTTTCTGTTCCATTCCACATTTAGAGCATTTTTCAACAGTGTACTCTAGAATGATTTTTTTCTTTTTGAACATCACTGAGGTACTCCGCCAGTATTACCCACACCAATAATCACAATTGATTGGCCTTGAGTTGTATTTTCTAGAATCATTTCATTGACTTGTGCACGTACATCATCAGCAGTATCTGCAATTTCTTTTGTCATCAATGTAATTGCCTCTTTGACTGATTGTTTAACAATAATAGAAAACACAGGAATATTCCTAGATGTGGCAATTGCTTCAATTTGGAATTTTTCAGTTCCGATTCCACCAATTGCGGCACCGAATCCCCTGGCTATAGTTGCAGAATCCTCACCTTCCATCTTCAATGCAGCATCAATCATAATTATAGCACCAATTTTATTTTCAGAAACAATTTTTTCCAAACCATCAGCAGGCCGTCCAACAGTAGAACCAGGACCTTCAGCTTTTACAAGAAAAAGTTTTCTTCCCTCAAATTCAGATTTTGCCAGAACTGTTTGAAATGCAATTGTTTCTTTTTGATTCTCCAACATCATTTTTCCAACAATCATAGGACCAATGCCATCACCTACTGGCTGACCTTTTTTAAATACAGGTATTGCTTCTTTCATTGCTTCGGATTGCTCCATAATAAAAGGAAGAATCATTTGTAAAGGTAAAATTAAAGGATAGTTATTTTGTTTTTTTGCAGTCAGATACATATGATTAATTATTTTGTATATCATTTGTAGCGAAGAAGCAATTTCAAGCAATGTTTGAATTTTATTCAATTCAATTTCACTCATTTGAGGAGAAAGAGATCTTACATGTTCTCGAGTATAATCTTCTCTAGACCTAACAATATGTCTGACTTTATCAACAATTCCATTTGGATCCATTTCAACGGGCATTATTGTAAAATAATCTATAAAACGGTCAATTTTTAGAATTGGGTCATCAATTGGTTTCAAATTTTTATTCACATAATTTATCAATTCATTTCTGGATTCACTTCGAAACCCATCAAGTTTTTTAATTCCTTTTTTAATTTCGCCTGATGTTACATAGAGTTGAATTCGTTGACCATAAAATACAAAAAAGAAAATCGGAAGAATCCAAATCAACATCATTATGGGATTTGTCTCATCACTCATTGCAAAAAGCTGATCAAAATCAAAACTTGTAAAATTCACTAAACTAATCGATCGTCAAATCTAAATTAAATGATTCGTCTTATAGTCAAAATATATCCAAAAATTAGAAAAAATAGTAAAGGAGACTAAAAAAATTGGCGAGTGCTTTTATTATAGTTCAAATACAAAAAACCTGAATATGCCACAAACAAAACCTATTGTAAGTGTGGAAAACGTTGTAGCCTCAGCTTCTGTGGACCAGAAGATGGACTTGAATGAAATCACAAAAACATTTCCAGATGTAGAATATCATCCGGATCAATTTCCAGGTCTAGTTTTTAGATTAAAGACACCAAAAACGGCAACATTGATTTTCACTTCAGGTAAAATGGTATGTACTGGTTCCAAATCTGAAGATATGGCAAGAAAAGCAGTAAAGACAGTTGTGCAAAAACTTCGAAAAGGTGGAATTAAAGTAAAAAAAGACGCAACAGTACAAATTCAAAATATTGTAGCATCAATTAATCTGGGTGGAAAAATCCATTTAGAGCAAGCTGCAAGAACATTACCTAGAAGTATGTACGAACCAGAACAATTCCCAGGTCTTATTCACAGAATGCTTGATCCTAAGACAGTGATTCTGTTATTTTCATCAGGAAAGCTTGTCTGTACTGGTGCAAAGCAAGAACCAGATGTATACAGATCTGTCAATAACTTACATGCATTACTAGAAGAAAAGAACCTAATGATTTATGATTAATCATAAATCAAATCTATTTTCATTAATTTTTATAATCTACTTATAAACACATTCTCGTTTTATACAAATTTTGTAATAGAAACTATCCAATTCTGAAAACAGGGTTACCAAAAAACCTACTTTAAAAATAGGGATAAAGTGGAGATAATTTGGACTCCTCTTCAAAAACTAAATAAATTATTTAATTGGACTTCCCAATGGAACATCTTCATCAACTGTCAACCAAAATGGTTTATCATCAACATCAGCTGCCAATAGCATTGCATTGGATTCAACACCTGCCATCTTTTTTGGTTCTAGATTTGCAATTACAATTACAATCTTCCCAACAATATCTTCAGGTTGATAATATTGAGCACCGCCAATTATCACATCCCTCTTATCATCATTTCCTAAATCAATTAGGCCTTTGATGATTTTTGATTTACCTTCAATAGGTTCAGTTGAAATGATTTTTGCAACTCGAATGTCTAGTTTTGCAAAATCATCATAAGATATGTTTAACATGATAAACACTAATTATTCCTGTTAAAATAAATTCGCATTTACTGTAGTTCCTTTTTATCTATTCCACTAGTTTCAATTTCATATCTTAAAGCAGCTGGAAGTTCCATGTACTTTTTGTTAACTAATGCGATTATTTGATCTTCTGGAACGTTTACTTTTTTCAATAATTTGCCACGCTGATGGGCATATGCATTTTTCCAAAAACCAGCTCCGTCTAGCGTTCCAATTTTTGGCATGTATTTTGTGGGTTTCATTTTTTTTCAAATTTTAAGTGACTGTGACGGAAGAATGGCAAACGCCATTGGAACTGGAGTTACTGTTCCGGATTTTAGGCATGTTGCCCATCACAGTCTACTTGAACTAAAGTTGGAATCTAATATATTTAATGCGGCAGTAATGGTGTCATACATGGCTACAATTGATGTAGAAATTGAGATTAATGCCACACCTGACAAAGTTTGGGAAGTAGTTTCAGATATTGACAATGAGCCAAAATTTTGGAAGGGGACAAAAGAAGTCAAGAATTTATCAAAAGAAGGAGACATTATCAAAAGAGAAATCACAATTGCATTTAGGGATCAAAAATGTCTTCAAGAGGTAAGACTGGAACCTAAAAAGAGAATAGAGGCCAAATTCACAAAAGGTATCATAAATGGAGAAAAAATAGTGACAATTATTCCAAATGAAGAAAAAACAACCCTACGAACTGTATGGGACATTAAACTAACTGGAATGATGAGTATGTTTACAGGCATGATTAAAAATCACATCAAAAGCGGAACAGAGCAAGCCATGCAAAGTATCAAAAAAGAGATAGAGCGATAAATAAATGGAATTAATTTTTGAGATTTTTAATTATTCATTAACTGCTATTTTAATTGGAATTTGTGGTGCATGGGTTTTTCTAATAAAATCCATTGTGGACTCATTTAGATTTACTCCATATCTAGATAAGTTTGAAAACACATCAGAATCCCATCCCAAAGTATCAATAATTCTTCCAGCAAGAAACGAAGAAGAATTTATCAGTAAATGTCTAGACTCATTAATTGATCAAGATTATAAAAATTATGAAATCATAGTAATAGATGATTCATCAGATGACAACACGCAAAAAATTATTTTTCAATATGCAGAAAAACACACCAATGTGATTCCAGTAATTGCAAGACTAAAACCTGAAGGGTGGATGGGGAAAAATTGGGCATGTATGGAGGGATATAAAAAAGCAACAGGAGAACTTTTGTTATTTACTGATGCAGATACAAAACATTCTAGAAATGTAATATCGTTATCAGTTGCACATTTAATTTCATTTAACTTGGACGCATTATCTGCAATTCCTAAAATGATGACATTTGATTTTTGGACAAAAGTTACACTTCCCATGATTTCCACATTTCTACATAGTAGATTTTCTGCATTGAATGTTAACAATCCTGCAAAAAAGACAGGGTATTTTTTTGGGAGTTTTTTCATTTTGAAAAAAGAGACATATGAAAATGTAGGAATGCATGAAGGAGTCAAACATGAAATAATTGAAGATGGTGCACTAGGTAAAAAAGTCAAAGAGTCAGGACATAAAATGAAATTAGTCAGAGGAGATCATCTAATTGATGCAGTGTGGGCAAGAGATAAGAGCACATTATGGAATGCTCTAAAGAGACTAATGATTCCACTTTATCTTCAAAGTGGAAAAATTGCAATAGGGAGTTTTTTTGCAATTCTATTTTTATTGTTTATACCATTTCCAATATTTGTAGCATCAGTATCCCTACCAATTGAGACAATGTCTGCAAAAATACTTTGTATTTCTTCAGCAATTGCATCAAGTATGATCTATGCAGCAGCAATTATAGAAGTAAAGATCGGATTACATTTGAGATTAGTTCACGCATTGTTTGCACCTTTAGGTAGTTTGGTAGTGGTTTTGGGATTTCTAAGTGGATTATTACAAGCAAAAAGAAGTGAGTCAGTAATGTGGAGGGGTAGAAGTTATTCCATGAAAGATCACACTCAAAGTTCCATCAGCATATAGTAAACCTTTTAGATACAAAATAGAAAAATAAAAATCTCATGGACAGATCTGGAATTCTTGTAGGTAGTGCAATAGGTGCTGGAATTGTATTAGTATTAGTTACCGTATTATTCATTTCACCTCCAGAATCACTAAAACCAGAAATCATAGTTAGTAATGGGCATTCACCAAATACAGTAGGCGAAGTAACACCACTTTATGCAAAAAAATTAACCTTAATTGAAATTTTTGAAAAATCAGAATCAGGAGTAGTCAGAGTTAATGTGCAAAGAAGCGAAACAGCAGACATTACAAATGGTGTAGGTTCTGGATTTGTTTTTGATAAAATGGGACACATCATTACAAATGCACATGTTGTAAAGGATGCAAATAAAGTAGTAATTACATTTCTTGACGGCAGATCATACAATGCAGAAATAATAGGTTCAGATGAATTTACAGACATTGCAGTAGTTAAAGTCAATGCAGATTTGGATCTTTTACATCCACTATCACTTGGAGACTCTTCAAATCTCAAAGTTGGGGAACAAATAGCTGCAATAGGAAATCCATTTGGGCTTTCAGGTTCTATGACTGCAGGAATTGTGAGTCAGCTTGGGAGACTATTGCCTTCAGGAAATGGGTATTCCATTCCAGACGTTATTCAAACAGATGCAGCAATTAATCCAGGAAACTCTGGCGGTCCATTACTAAATATGCGAGGAGGCATAGTTGGAATAAATACTGCAATTCAATCAGCCACAGGTGAATTTACAGGAGTAGGATTTGCAATACCTTCACAAACCGTAGCAAAAATTGTGCCAATCATTATTGAAAAAGGAGAATACAAGCATCCATGGATTGGAATTTCAGGAAGAGATATCGATCCAGACTTGGCAAAAGTTTTGGAATTAAATGATGCAGTAGGATTCATGGTTGTTACAGTAGTAGAAGATAGTCCAGCATCAAAAGCTGGTTTGATTGGATCAGATAAAACAATCGAAGTTGATGGAATAAGTTATGCAATAGGAGGGGACATAATTCTTGCAGTGGACGGAAAAGAAGTTAGAAAAATTGACGATATTTTGATACATCTTCAGAGAGCAAAAAGCATTGGGGACGAAATGGTTTTAGAGATTTTAAGGGATGGTAGAACAACAAATGTAACAGTTGTTCTTGATGAAAGGCCAAATGGTAATTAGCATGACACAAGAATAAATACTTCTAGGCAGGAATGATTCTGTTGAACAAGCTTGTCTTAAACTCTGAGAGTTTAAACAAAGTTTTAGAGAGTAAAACCATAACTCGTGAAGATATTTCTGAAATTTATCAAAATGCCACAAATGATCCTACCGAACTTTTTTCAGCAGCTCAAAATCTAAGAGAGCAATTTAAAAAAAACACGGTTACATTTTCAAAAAAAGCATTTTTCAATATTGTAAATTTGTGCAAAGATACTTGCTCTTATTGCACATACAAATCTGAGCCAGGAGAAGGAAAACTATCTTTAATGTCAAAACAACAAATTTTAGAATTATTACAACTTGCAAAAAAATACAGATGTGTTGAAACACTTTTTGTTACAGGCGAACAACCAGAGCAAAAATATCAAGAGGCACGCGATTGGTTAAAAGAAAATGGATTCAAATCAACTGTAGAATATCTGATTCATTCATCAGAAATTGCATTAGATTTAGGACTTTTTCCACATACCAATGCAGGGAATCTTAATTTTGAAGAGATGAAAGAACTGAAAAAATCAAATGTATCAATGGGGATCATGCTTGAAAACATTAGTGAAAGACTAACTGGGAGAGGAATGCCACATTATCTTGCAGCAAGTAAAAGACCAAAAGCAAGGATGGAAGTGTTAGAAAATTCTGGAAAACTAGGTATCCCTATGACCACAGGGATTCTAGTTGGAATAGGTGAGACCATCGAGGAAGTTATTGATTCAATTTTAGCGATTAGAGAACTGCATAAAAAATATGGAAATATTCAAGAGATAATTTTACAAAACTTTCAACCAAAGTCAGACACCATAATGAAAAATGTGCCATCAACTGATGAAAAATATTTCAAAACAATTGTTGCATTATCAAGAATAATAATGCCTGAAATGAACATACAGATTCCTCCAAATTTATCTCCAAAATCATATCAAAGTTTCTTATCAGTTGGAATAAACGATTGGGGGGGAATATCACCATTAACTCCAGATTTTGTAAATCCAGAATTTGCGTGGCCAGAAATTAGTAACGTAGACGCTAATTCAAAAAATGCAGGATTTGAATTAAAGTGTAGATTTCCAGTATATCCAGAATTTTTCTCTTTTATTAGTAAAGAGTTAAGAGATAAGATGGCAGTAATTAAAAATGAGGAAGGATTCGTAAAGGAGGAGTATTGGAGATGACAATCAACATAGAGCCACTTTTAAAAAATGCAGATCCAATCACATCTGAAATTTTAAACAATGCATTATCAGACAAAGAAATATCTGCTAAAGAGGGTTTGGAATTATTCAAAACAACTGGAATTGATTTTCATTTAGTAGGCTTAGTCGCAGATGAAATTAGAAGGAGAAGAGTAGGAGATATTGTCTCATATGTAGTAAATAGAAACATCAATTTTACAAATGTCTGTATTAAGCAGTGTGGATTTTGTGCATTTAGTAGAGATTTTCGAGAAGAGGAAGGATATTTTCTCCCAACTGAAGAAATAGTCCGAAGAGCAAAAGAAGCTCATCAATTAGGAGCAACCGAAGTTTGTATTCAGGCAGGGTTACCTCCAGATATGAAAGGAGATCTTTACGAGAACATATGCAGAGAAATTAAAAAAGAAATTCCAAATATCCATATTCACGGATTTTCTCCTGAAGAAATTCTTTATGGAGCATCAAGATCAGAAATATCAATTGAAGAATTTCTAAAAAGAATGAAAGAAGCAGGGGTAGATACTCTTCCAGGAACATCAGCTGAGATTCTTGATCAAAAATTAAGAGATGTGATTTCACCAGGAAGAATAACAGTTGAGAATTGGGAAAAAGTGATCAAAAATGCTCACAAAATGGGAATTAGCACCACATCAACTATGATGTTTGGCCATTTAGAAACACTTGAACAAAGAGTAAACCACATTGCAAAACTAAGAGAAATTCAAAAAGAGACAGGTGGATTTACTGAATTTGTTCCGCTGAATTTCATCCATACTGAGGCACCAATGTACAAACATCAATTACATGAAGGGATAAGACAAGGTGGAAGTGGAAACGATGTGTTGCTAACACATGCAATTGCAAGAATAATGCTAAACAATTCAATTGATAATATACAAATGTCATGGGTTAAAGAAGGACAAAAAATGTCACAATTATTACTAATGTGGGGTGCAAATGATTTTGGAGGCACACTCATCAACGAAAGTATTTCAACATCAGCAGGATCAGAGCACGGGCAATTATTAAGACCCAAAGAAATCAGAAGGATTGTAAAAGAGATTGGAAGAATACCAGCAGAAAGAAACACCAATTATAAAATTCTAAAAAAGTTTGATTCAGACCAAGAAGTAGATGAGGAACTAGACAGAGTATCAGACGCATCACAATTTGGCTCTTATGTAGAATTAATAAAAATTAACAAATTCAAATACAAAAATCCAAGAGAAAAGTAAATGTCTGCCTTTGATGAGGCACTAAATCATTCAAAGAGTATTGGAATCGATGAATGCGAAGTTGTTATTTTGAAAAAAAAGGTCACAACTATACGTATCACAGATTCAGAAATTGCAGAAACAAAACAAAACTTTGATGAGAGTTACGGCATCAGATTAATCCACAATAAGAAAATAGCATCAATTCAGACTACAAATCAAAATGAGATCAAAGATATAATTGATGAATCACTAAAAACACTGACAAATCTCAGACCAAGGGAATTTTGGGAAGGATTGCCATCAAAAGTACAATCAAAACAACTGGATGGCACATATGACCAGAGACTAGAAATGATTTCAGGATCAAATGCAATGGATATAGCACAATCCATGATAAATGCAACTAATAATGATAAAATCAATACGATTACAGGCTCACTTAATATTGTTTCAGATGACTTTGAGATTGAAAACTCTAATGGGTTAAATCTCAAAGAAAAGGCCACATACATTTCAGGAATAATTAATGCAGAATCAGAATTGGGGGCAATACCAGTATCAGGGATAGGGCATGATAGTTGCAGAACATTATCACATTTTTCATCTGAAAGAATTGGAACAGATGCAAAAAAAATGTGTCTAGAATCAATAAATCCACAGAAAATTGATTCGAATATTTATTCAATTATCTTTGAACCATATTCAGTAGGGGAATTATTGGCGTTTGTCATAGCTGCAAATTTTAATTTTAAAACAGTTAAAGAAAAAAAGAGTTGTTTCTCAAATAACTTTGAAAAACAGATTGCAGTAGAGCAGTTTAGTCTAATTGATGATCCACATGAATTAGAAGGAATAGGTACAAAATCAGTTGATGATGAAGGAGTTGAAACAAAGAAACAAAGTTTGATAGACAAAGGAATATTCAAGAATACTTTTTCAAATCTTTTTGATAGCTACAAAGAAGCAGAACAGTCATCAGGGAATGCATTACGTTTAGGATCTCCATTGGGTAAAAGTTCAGAGCCAATCCCAATTGCAGCACCACATAATCTAAAAATTAATCCAGGTAAAAGTTCTCAAGAAGATATGATTAAAGATACCAAACAAGGATTGTTGGTTGGCAGGTTATGGTATACATATGCAGTAAATCCAATTAAAGGCGATTTTTCATGTACTGCAAGAAGTGGGATTAAAATAATTGAAAACGGCGAAATAAAAAACCCTGGAAAATCAGTTAGAATAATTCACAATCTTGGGACAATGCTAAAAAACATCTCAGAGATTGGCAATAATCAAAGAAATGTTATTCAATGGGCATCACTGCCATCAATTACACCATCAATAAAGGTAGAAAACATTTCAGTAAAATCAATCTAAGGGCAAAAACCAGGCACAGATTAGCTAAAAAATGCAAATATTAGATATGCCACATATCCCATAGCAATACAACCTCCCATTAGACGATTAATCACTCCAGTTTTTAGAGCAATTAACAATGAAACACTAAAGATAATCATGATTGCATAATCAATGAAAACATCAGGTGCAATCATCACACCGCCAAGTGTTGCACCAACACCCATGATCATCAAAATATTGTAGATGTTGCTTCCAAGGATATTGCCAATTCCAATATCACCATGTCCTTTTTTTATGGCAATTAATGAAGTGATTAATTCTGGAAGAGAGGTTCCAATTGCAATTACAGTTAGACCAATAATTTTTTCAGACAAGCCAAATTCTTGAGCTAAAATTACAGCATTGTCCACAGTTAAAATTGCTCCAACATACAAAAGAACAACACCTATTCCAATTAATCCAAAAGATTTCAGATAAAGGTCATTCTTAGTTTGCTCTGTGACTTCTTTTTTTTCTTCCCTATGTTTCATCGCATCTTTGAATGTATAATATCCAAAAACACCCAATCCAACAAGTAGTAAAATTCCATCATACGAAGAGATCTCCCCATCAATTGAAATCAAAATTAACAAAATAGAAACGCCAAGCATAATTGGAATTTCTTTTCGTAAAACAGACTTACTTACCGCAATGGGAACAAGAATTGCAGCAATGCCAATAACCATTCCAACATTTGCAATGTTACTTCCAACAATATTTCCTAAAATTATTGCACTGTGTTCACCAGCTGCTGCAATACTGGCAGCTAGTTCAGGAGTAGATGTACCATATGCAACAACAGTCATTCCAATTACAAGATTACTAATTCTAAACTTTTTGGCAATAGCAACACCACCACTAACTAACCAATTACCCCCAAAACACAGCATCACTAATCCAACTATGGTCAATACAGCATTGATTACTACATCCACAGTTGAATTTCCAATTATGAAGGTTTAAACTCAATGATTCACCATAATTTCACAATTCTAACAATTCAAGCTAATTTTGAAAATTGTTTACAGGCTTAAAATAGAAACAAAATCTTCAGAACTAGGCTTGTTTTTGAGAATCTAATGCAGAGAGTACATGATCAATGATCTTCAAATAATCTGCCCTTGGTTCTGTGCTAATCATGAATAATTCGCTAGAATTAATTGGAATGCTAATCAGTGTGACTTTTTCATATTCTGTAATAGAGGATGTTTCTTTACCAATTTTGTAGGCCAAATTAGTGTATAATTCTCTTTTTTGTAATGCATAGTGAATCGACATTTTTACCTCATCTTCAGACAATATTCCCTCTACGTTCTCATTATGCCCGCCAGTCACAAGTTCACCCTTGCTGTTTGCAACACCCGCAAATCTTACTTGTGAATCTAAAGCAAGAACATTTTTTGATAATTCATCATAATTTGTTGTCATTTTTCATCAATCTTTTTCTTTTTGAATAATACTTCATCATTTTTTTGTAACTCATCAGTATAATCATCCATATCCAACATGAACTCCTCTTCTTCAGAGTATGCAGATTCTGCATGTTCGCTGATATCAAGACCAATATCTTCAACTTCAGCTGAAACCCTAATACCAATTGTATGTTTCATTATTTGGAGAATTATCCAAGTTCCACCAAAGCCCATTGCAGCTGCGACAGCAACACCTACGGCTTGAATCCATAATTGATCTGGATTTCCAAATAGCAATCCATCAACACCGCCGGGATTAATTGCAGTACTTGCAAATATTCCGATTGCAAGGGCACCTACAATTCCGGCAACACCGTGAACAGAGCTTACATCAAGTGCATCATCAATCTTTAATTTTTCTTTGAACAATACTACTCCAGAATATGAGATAACACCGATGGCAATACCAATTACAAACGCATGCTCTGCACTTACAAATCCAGAAGCAGGAGTAATGCCGGCAAGACCTGCAATTGCACCATTAATTGTTGCAACAACAGATGGCTTGCCAGTCCTAATCCAAGAAAGACCGGCCCAAATTAAAGCAGAAACTGAAGAAGCCATGTGAGTAACAATTACAGTGTTTCCTGCAACACCGCCTGATGCTGAGAGTGCACTTCCTGCGTTAAATCCAAACCAACCAAGCCACAATAATGAAGAACCAAGTACTGCAAGGGGAATACTATGTGGAATCATAATTGCAGGACCATAATGTCTTCTCCTACCAAGTACAAGTGCAGCAGCAAGAGCTGCCATACCCACACTGGTGTGAATTACAATACCACCAGCAAAGTCCACAACACCGAGATCTGCTAACCAACCACCACCCCAGACCCAGTGGACTAGAGGATAGTAAATCAGCATAGACCATGCAGCAATGAATATGATAAAGGAGCTAAACTTCATTCTTTCAGCAATTGTTCCCGTAAGTAACAAAGGAGTAATTGCTGCAAACATTAATTGGAATTTTACAAATAACACACCAGGGATTGTTGGAGCATATTGTTCTAATGGAGCATCAGAAGGAACACCTTTTAGAAACACCCAATCCATATTTCCAACTAGACCCATAGTAGAATCACCAAAAGATAAACTAAATCCAAATACGAACCACATCACACTAAGTAATGCCAAACCAAAGAAGATCTGCATGAAAATTGATGCAGCATTCTTTTTTCTTAATAGTCCAGATTCAAAGAGACCTAATGCAGGGATCATTAAAAGTACAAGACTGCCAGCTACGAGCATCCATGCTGTATCCCCAGAATCAAGTACCATTATTGAGAAGATTTAATTCAAAACTAATAACAATGTCTAAAATCGATTATCAAATGATAATCATTTGGTCATCAAAATCAGAAATTATATTTGTGTAATGTATAATATACTAACTAAATGCTCAAAATCGAAGTCATATTAGGCGAAAATGATGTAATGGCAATTAGCGAAGGGCTAAAAAAAATAGGGATAGGAGGCCTCACAGTATCCAAAGTTAGAGGAAGAGGAAAGAAGCCAGGTCCTGAAATCCACGCATCAAAAGGAAGTGAGATTTTCACACCACAGTTCAATGACAAATACAGAATTGAGGCAATAATTGCAGATGCAAAAGAAGATGAAGTTATAGGAATTATCAAAAATAATGGAAGAGTTGGGAAAATCTTTGTCTCACAAATTTTACGGGCAGTAGACATTGCTACTGGCGACGAAGGAGAAAGTACAATTTAGAAATATCATGAATTTACGCAAAAGTAAATTATTTCGCAGAGAAAAGATGCAACCACTTTCACGGAAAGATTATCTTAAAGTAGCTGCAATGTGCGGAGTCATAATAGTACCAATACTTTTCGGTTTAGCTTTATGAAGTTCTCAAAAATTTCAATAGCAAAATTAATTCTTGCAGCTGTGGGAATGACTTTGGTGGGATTAGCTTTGTTTGGACCTTATATCTAAAAGTCGCCAAAAGTATTTTCATAAATAATTGTCGGATTCTTTAATTGTTTTTCTAATGTAGAGAGGGATTTTACAATACAATAATTTACAAAATCACTAAAAGATTTTATTCTGTAATCTTCTCTTAACTTTTCTTTGTTTTCCTCATAAACTATTTGCAGTTTATGTAAAGTGAATTTTTGTAATGGAACAAATCTACTTCGTTTTGGTAATGATTTGGATTTTATTTTTTCGTCAGGATACATTTCTAAATCTTGTTTTGCGTCTAGAGTTTCCATATCTACAACTTCTTCCATTTCTGAAACAAAGATTTTTCCTCCATGTTCAGATGAAAGACCAGAATTTTTAGAAATCATTTCTACAACTTTTCTTGCATCCTTGTCAGATACTACAATCTCAATTTTTGCTAAAGGTATTGATTTTAATCCAGTAGAACCAATACGAGAACCTTTGACCTCATCGTAAATGTCACTATCATCTAAATTTCGTTTGTCAATAACATATGTGCCTAAGACACTAAGATTTGTCTTAATTGTAGTGAAAGTTTTTCGCTTAATTATAGCCTCTATCTTCTTCACAAACTATTTCAAAAAAAGGTTCTATTTATGAGAAATGCTTTTTTTCAATATCAAAAACTAGATCGCATTAGAATTAGAGAAAATAGGCACAAATTAAGGTGTAAAAAAACCAGCTAGAAAGACAAGCAAAGCTCAAGTTAAAGACTAATAAGGTAACGTACCGTACAATACGGTATGATGAGAGCAAGACTAACATACGTACCACTAGAAGTGGCAGATCAATTCGGAGATTTTATCATACAAAGAGATGAGCAAGTTCTAGATGCAGTAAAAGCTAGAACTCGAGACTTTAGCACACTGTCTTTGATAAAGTTGCTATACCAACTAAAAGGAAACCCTATGACGTTTTCTGATTTGTATTCAAAATCAAAAATCAGAATGAAAAAGTCATTTCTAAACTATTTGCACCTATGTGTAAATTACAACTTTATCAAAAAAGAAGCAGTCGGTCCAAACATGATCTATACAATTACAGACAAAGGACGAGTTATGTTGAATCTATTCATACAGAAAAGTAATTAGACAGAACAAATCGACGTAAACAGTGCAGAAAGAATTTCCAGAAGCAGAAGTCTTTGAGATAAAAAAAACAGAATTGAATAGTCCGATAATTTTTGCAGGGTTTGTAGGAGCAGGTCTAGTAGGCCCTCTTGCAATAAACCAAATTATTGAAAAATTAGAAATGAGACAAATAGCAGTTATGAGATCAAAGTATCTACCGCCATCAACAGTTTTCATGAGAGGAAGATTGCGCCATCCATTTAGATTTTATACAAATCCAGAAGGAACAGTATGTGCAATAATTTGTGAGATAACTTTGCGAATGGAAGGATTGTATTATCTAGTAGAAGCGATTTTGGACTGGGCAACACAAAAAGGATCAAAAGAGATTGTAATTTTAGATGGGGTTGCAAGTACAGAGCATGATGATAAAGCATATTGTGCAGCAGAAGAAGATTTGGTAAGAACCATGGCAGACAAAGACATTAGCATGATTCCTCAAGGATTCATTACAGGAATTCCAGGAGGAATACTAAATGAATGTCTAGTAAGAGAAATCAAAGGTGTGACATTGTTGGCAAAAGCAAACAAAATAGCACCGGATTCAGGCGCAGCAGCAACTCTAATTGAGGCAATAAATCGATTCTATGATTTAGATATCGATACAAAACAACTCCAAGAAGAGAAAGACAGAATCCACACAGAATTTAGCGAGTTATCTCAGAAATATGTAGAACATAGAGAAGAGATAGCTGGAATGTATATGTGATCGAAATACTAGGCAAATTCTTTTATTCACAGCAAATACGCATCAAACTATGGCCCTAACCTACAAAAAAGCAGGAGTAGACATTTCTAAAATTAAACAGAGTCAACAGGCCATTGGAAAACTAATTGCATCAACTCACAAGCTTCAGAAAAAAGCAAAGATAGCACACGGCTTTGGACATTATGCAGGAATTGTAGAGATTCCAGGAGGAAAACTTTTAGCCACACATACAGATGGTGTGGGAACCAAAGTAGTAATTGCAAACATGATGAAAAAATACAACACCATAGGAATTGATTGTGTCGCGATGAATGTAAATGATATAATTTGTATTGGCGCAACACCGATATCATTTGTAGACTATATAGCTGCAAACAAAAACGATGTAAGTGTATTTAAAAAAATTGTAGAAGGATTAGTTACAGGTGCAAAGAAATCTGCAATGCCAATTGTTGGCGGAGAGACGGCAATAATGCCAGATGTGATTGAAGGAAAGGGATTTGCATTTGATTTGGCAGGAATGGTTGTCGGATTAGTTGAGAAAAAAGATTTAGTGTTGGGAAATAAAATAAAATCAGGAGATACAATTATTGGTGCAAACAGTACAGGAATTCATTCAAATGGATACTCACTTGCAAGAAAAGCAATTTTAGGAAAATATTCAATTAAAGACAAAGTCAAAGGTGTAGGAACAATAGGTGATGCATTGTTAAAGCCTACTGAAATATACACAAATCCAGTACTAGAAATAATTCAAAAATGTAAAGTAAATGGTCTAGCCCACATAACTGGAGGGGCATTTACCAAACTATTGCGCCTCAAAAAAATAGGATACCAAATAGATTCATTGCCCAAAATTCCACCAATAATGGGATTAGTTGAAGAGCAGGGAGTAAAACCCGAAGAAATGTACAAAACCTTCAACATGGGAATAGGGTTCTGTGTAGTCGCACCAAAAAACCAGGCAACAAGAATCCAATCAATCTTCAAAAAACACAAAATAGCAAGTAAAGAAATAGGACAAATTATTTCCAAAAAAGGAGTTTTTGTAAACTCGATAAAAATTGCTTAATTTAACAACAACGAAATTTGTTTCAACCGGATTTAGCTTATATGATAGATTTTCTTTGAATTAATCATAGAAGATGGCAGAAGCACACCTAATTGAGACAATTATCGGTATAGGAATTCTTCTTTTTGCAGCAAAATTAATGGCAGAACTTTTCCTAAGATTAAAACTACCAATTGTATTAGGCGAACTTTTAGCAGGAATGATTGTAGGACCGTTTGCACTAGGCGGATTTTTCATAGTAGACGGAAAGCAGTTGCTGCAGATTAACGACGAGATAAGAATATTGGGAGAGATGGGCGCAATAGTAATTTTGTTTATGGCAGGACTTGAGATGACACCGAAGGAATTTCTCAAAGGAGGTAAAGCATCTTTTACTGTTGGGACACTTGGAGTAGTAGTTCCGTTCTTTGCAGGTTTAGCAGTTTTTCAAATGTTTGGATTTGATGCATTACAATCAATGCTTATTGCAACAGCACTAACTGCCACAAGTATTGCAATATCAATTCAAGTGCTTAGCGAATTTGGCAAAATAAAAACACCAGAGGCAAGACTCATCATAGGGGCAGCTGTAGTAGACGATATTTTAGCGATTGCCGTATTGTCAGTGGTTTCATCCATTGCAGGATCAGACGGAGGAGTAGACAATATTGACATTAGTGAAATCGTAATTACAATTTTACAAGTATTAGGTTTCTTCGCAATAATGCTGGTAGTAGCAGTAGTGATAATCCCAAAAATTATCACACCAAGATTATGGAAGGCAAAGGGAAGTGTAGAAGGAATTGCGACTGCGTCGTTTTTTGGCGCCGCAGCGCTTGCAGGATCCATAGGACTATCACCAATCGTAGGTGCATTTGCAGTAGGAATGGCATTATCCACCACCAAAGTATTTGAAAAAGTTGAGAACTATATTGGAAAAATTGGGCTAATTTTTGCACCTCTATTCTTTGCAATCATTGGCGCTCAGGTAGACCTCAGAGCAGTGGATTTGAGTATTCTGATGCTAAGTGGAGTTGTTATCGCAGTTGCAATTGTAACAAAATTATTTGGTTGTGGACTCCCAGCTATGCTATTTTTAAAAAATAAACAACAAGGAATGCGAGTAGGAATAGGAATGATTTCCAGGGGAGAAGTCGGATTGATTGTTGCAGGTGTTGGTGTAACTGCCGGAATTCTCACGTCAGAAGTTTATTCTACAATTGTGATAATGGTAGCAGTCACAACAATCATCACACCAATATGGCTGAAAATGGAATACAGAAAAGAACAAAAAAGTAATTCTGGTGCAAATGAATAAAGTATTGAGCAAAAGCCAGAATAGTTGTCAGTACTCTTAGATTATATAGAAAAATCATTGTAACAAAGCATGGTCTCTGAGATAAAATCGGATGGTAAAAAATGACTGGTAATTATAAGGATTTAACAAAACAAGTTCTCAATTTACAACCACAGGTAAAATTTGCAGCAGTTGTAAATGTAAAGGGGGAAATTGTTGCTGGAGGACACAAAGAAAATGTCGAGCAATTATTAGTTGGTGATGATAGCAAGATGTCGATTCATTATTCACTTCAAAAAAGAGACATCTATACTAATTTAGCATATAAGATTGGTAAAGAAAGATCTGCAATAACAGAATTTGAAAAAGCTGCAATTATCAGTATTCCAATAAATTCAAATGAATTATTTTTAGTTCGTACAGATAAAGGAGTAGATTATTTAAAAATTGTAGACTATGTTTATTCAAAACTAGATCCTCAAAAATATATTCGCGAAGAGATGAGCGCGATAAAAAATGAGATTGATAAATTAAAAAATCTCAAAGGGAATAAAATTACTGCAAAGAAAAAAGTAGTAAAGAGAAAGCCAGCTAAAAAGACGGCTGCAAAGAAAAAAGTAGTAAAGAGAAAGCCAGCTAAAAAGACTGCTGCAAAGAAAAAAGTAGTAAAGAGAAAGCCAGCTAAAAAGACTGCTGCAAAGAAAAAAGTAGTAAAGAGAAAGCCAGCTAAAAAGACCACCAAACCCAAAAGAAAAACAATCAGACGGAAGTAGGTAACAGGAAAGCCAAGTTATTTAACGAATTTATGTCCAAATTAAGGTGAATAACCATGAGTAATCTTGATCCTGTATTATCAAAAGCATGTAGTGAAATTACTCAAAATATTCTAACAATTAATGAGCCAAGCAAGAAGCAAGTCAAAGAAGAAATCATAAAAATTTGCACAAAATATGCTCTTGAGAGAATTCCTAGAAATTATGAAATTCTATCAATGGCAAAAGAATCAGATTTTAACAAATTAAGAAAAGTATTGTTAAGAAAACCAGCAAAGACTGCTTCAGGAGTATCAGTTGTAGCATTAATGCCTAAACCATACGCATGTCCACATGGAAGATGTACATATTGTCCAGGCGGAATAGAGTACAACTCTCCAAATAGTTACACTGGAAAAGAACCATCATCATTAAATGCAATTGAAAATGAATTTGATCCCAAATTACAAATCACTTCAAAAATTAAAAAACTAATCGCATTTGGACATGATCCATCCAAGATGGAAGTAGTGATTGTAGGTGGAACGTTTCTTTTCATGCCAAAAGACTATCAAGAAAATTTCATCAAATCATGCTATGATGCACTAAATGGAACAGATTCAAAGAATTTGGAAGAGGCCAAATCAAATAATGAACATGCTGCAATTAGAAATGTAGGATTTACAATTGAAACAAAACCAGATTATTGTAAAAAAGAGCATGTCGATTTAATGCTAAACTATGGAATTACAAGAATAGAAATTGGTGTGCAATCACTACAAGAACGAGTTTATGAAATAGTGAACAGAGGACACAGTTACAAAGATGTTGTAGAATCATTTCAAATTTCTAAAGATGCAGGTTATAAAATTGTGGCACACATGATGCCAGGATTACCCACAATGACTCCAGAAGGAGACGTTGCAGATTTTAAAAAATTATTTGCAGATTCACAACTACGTCCAGATATGCTAAAAATTTATCCATCATTAATTATTGAAAACACGCCACTCTATGAAGAATACAAACAAGGAAAATACACACCATATTCAGATGAAGATATGATCAAAGTTTTAACAGAAGTAAAAAAGAATGTTCCAAAATGGGTCAGAATTATGAGAATACAAAGAGAGATTTCTCCAAAAGAAATCATTGCAGGGCCAAAATCAGGAAATCTAAGACAGATTGTTCATCAAAATTTAGCAAGACAGGGACTAGCATGCAAATGTATTAGATGCAGAGAAGCAGGACTATCAAACAGAAAATCAGACCCACATGATGTAAAACTAAACAGAATTGATTATGATTCCTCAGGTGGGAAAGAAGTATTCCTATCCTATGAAGACAAAAACGAGTCAATATACGGATTTTTGAGGCTAAGAAAACCAAGCAATGAAGCACATAGAGATGAAGTTGGAGAAGACAGTTGTATAGTAAGAGAGATTCATGTATATGGAAAATCCTTGAAGCTTGGAGAAAAAGGAGAAAATGAAATACAGCATTCAGGTCTTGGAAAAAACTTAATGCAAGAAGCTGAGAAAATATCTAAAGAAGAGTTTGATGCAAAGAAGATCCTAGTAATTAGTGCAGTTGGCACAAGAGAATATTATCAAAAGTTAGGGTATTCGTTATATGGCCCATACATGTCCAAGACATTGAATTAGTGGAAATGTCAGAACAAGAAATTATTGGCAAAGGGACTTGGATAGATAAACTAGCATCAGAATTACTTGAACGTGAGAAATCACTTGGAAGGAATTTAGATATTATTAGAGTAGAAAGTGGTCTTGGAGCATCAGGGGTTCCTCATATTGGAAGTCTGGGTGATGCAGTAAGAGCTTACGGTGTCAAACTTGCACTAGAAAATTTTGGGTACAAATCAGAATTAATTGCGTATTCAGATGATCTTGACGGATTACGAAAAATTCCTGAGGGATTCCCTGATTCTTTAGAAGAGCATTTGGCAAAACCAGTATCATTAATCCCGGATCCATATGGATGTCATGACTCATACGGCATGCATATGAGCAGTATTCTATTAGATGGATTAGATAAAGTTGGAATAAAATATGAATTTAGAAGAGCAGTTGACACATACAAGAAAGGATTACTCCAAGAACAAATCCACACAATCCTACAAAACAGTGCAAAGATTGGTGATAAGATTTCAGAGCTTGTAGGACAAGAGAAATATCAAAAATATCTCCCATACTTTCCAGTTTGTGCAAATTGTAATCGCCTCTATACAGCAGAAGCTACTGAATACATTGCAGATGAAAAGAAAGTAAAATATCATTGCCATGATGCAGAAATTGGCTCAAAAATGATCAAAGGGTGTAGTCACCAAGGAGAGGCCGACATTACAAAAGACCTTGGAAAACTAGCATGGAAAGTGGAATTTGCCGCAAGATGGGCTGCATTTGACATTAGATTTGAAGCGTATGGAAAAGATATCATGGATTCAGTAAAAGTAAATGATTGGGTTGCAGATGAAATTTTAGAATTTCCACACCCACATCATGTAAAATATGAAATGTTCTTAGACAAAGGAGGAAAGAAAATTTCAAAATCACTTGGAAATGTAATTACAGCACAAAAGTGGTTAGAGTTTGGTAGTCCCAAATCAATTCTGTTATTACTATACAAAAGAATTACAGGTGCAAGAGAATTAGGATTCGAAGACATCCCATCACTAATGACTGAATACAATGAATTAGAAGACATTTACTTTGGACGAATTAAAGTAGACAATCAAGCAAAGCTTACAAAATCAAAAGGACTCTATGAGTATGTAAATCTCCTTAATCCCCCAAAACAATCAACCACACATGTAAACTATAGACTATTAGTTGAACTTGTAAAAATATTCAAAGAAAATAGATCTGAGCGAGTAATGAAGAAATTACTTGATTACGGAGTAATAAAAAACCCAGAACCGGAAATAGAAAAACTCATAGAACTTGCAGGTAATTATTCAAATGAATTTGATGCGCAAGAGAAAATTCAAGTGGATTTAGATGAAACTGCAAAAAAAGCACTAAAGATTTTAGTTGATGCCCTCGGAGCAGAAACCGAACCAGAAGATATTCAAAATACAATATATCAAATTGCAAAATCAAATGATGTACAACCTAAAGATTTCTTTAAAATATTATACCAAATAATCCTTGGAACATCAAGAGGACCAAAGATAGGACCATTCATTTCAGACATTGGAAGAAAACAAGTTGCAAAAACACTTTCAGAGTATGTTTAGTCATGGTTCACTCGGAACACAACAAATCAAAAAATAGTGGAGGTTTTGCCCTGATAATTTTAGGGGCACTAATGCTATTTCTAGCACCAAATATCTATCCAGAAATGCCAGAATTAGGCACAATGGCGTTATTTGGAGGTATGATTATTGGCGGGATTGGATTTTATCTGAAGTTTATCAGGACGCGAATGAAGAAGGAATAAAGAAACGTTCATCTCTTGGAATTAATAGTTGAGTAACATGGGGCTTTTTGGTAAGAAAAAAGAAGAAGAGGTAGAGAAAATACCTCAAAGCAGTGAAGAGTATATCCTAAAAGAAGAATTAGAATCTGAAGTAGAAAAGTTACAAAAAGAATTTAGAACAAAACAGACTGAACTTGACTCCATTACCGAAAAAATTCAATCAGTAAAAAAAGAGTACGATTCAACAGTTGGAAATTTGATGCTAGTCAAAAAAGAACTGAATCAAAAAAAGATGGAGCACGACATCATTCAAAGAGAATGCAAAGAGATGGGAGAGCGGATAAAAAATGCAGAAAAAATTAAAGATTCAAAATCAATTGAAGAGTTTAAACAAACAGAGGAAAATTTAGAGAAATTAAAGCAAGAGTTAGTTGAATTTACAAAAAAGCAAGACGAGATGAAAGCGGAAATCGAGCAAAATAAAATAGAATTACATAACATAAGAAAACAACAAATCGATGCTCAAAAAGAACTAGATGAGGCAAATTCAAGATTATATAATGCAAAAGAAGAACTAAACAAAAAAGATCAATTCCAAGATACGGATGTTTTAACACCAAAAGAAAAAGAATTCATTGTAGGTGAAAAATCAAATGATAAAAGTTCTTCAGGAATTATAGAAGCTGCAAGCGCAGTAGTAGGCTCGTTAAAATCAAAACTCAGTATGACAGAAAAAGAATTAGAAACAGTTCAACTACTTTTAGAAAAAGAAAGAGAAGACCATCAAGAAACAAAAAAAGAATTAGATGAAATCAAAGCATTATCTAAAAAATTAGAAGAATCATAAACTTGCAAAATGTTTTTTCCATTTTAATTTGATTTCTTGCTCTGAAATTCCCATATCATATAACGGAGATGTAACTTTGGAAACATCTGAGACATTCACCAGTACAATTGAATTGATTGGGCTCTTTACACCATTATCCCTGTAATGATTAAGAATTTTCTCAAAAAGAGTATTATCTTGAATTATTTGTGCCTCACCCTTAAACAAATACCCCTTTCGCAAGAGTGGGTCTATCACATTGATCTCCACATGCGGGTTTGTTTGTAAATTATTCATCGTGTCAGGTGAGCGAATATCAGCAAAAGTCAATGTTTTATCAGACCATCCAATAATTGTCCCCTTGGGCGATAGATTTGGTGTTCCATCAGAGTTCACAGTTGCAACATAGCCAAGCTTTTGAATATCCAAAAACTCCTTGATCTCTTGAGTAATCACAAAAACTGTTAACTCTAAACAGGTATAATGTATTTAGTTTTGAAAATTATCGCATGAATTCTGCCATTTCAATTGAAAAGAAGAAAAATGCAATTCCCCCTCCAATAATTCCAATCCAAGCGGCAATTTGCTTAATTTTAGACATATAGCAGATATGTCAAACTCATTATTGAATCTAATTGAATATTTTTAGACAATTTAATTAGACTGATAACAAAATACCAATATTGGCAAGCATCAGAGATATTGGAAAATTTTTTCTGTTTATAGTTGGAGGACTAGTTGCAATTATTGTAGGATCCTTTATGATTAGAGGGACTATGCACATGTGGGATAATCCAGAAAAGAAAAAAACAAAGGGAAAGAAAAAGGACTAAAAAGCAAGTAATGCCAATTTAATTTAGAATTGTTTCAAGATTCATCAATTAGAAAATCACTTGACGAATATATCAAAAGAAGAATTTTAGAAATTCCAACTGAAATAAAACAAACGTTTCCAAATATTAGACAAATTTGGAAGTGCAATGATGAACTAGATTTTCTTTATGGGTATTATGTAGGGAAAATTGAAGAAGGTGCATTGCATTATTTGCTAAAAGCCACACGGGCCTCAGCTGGAGGTTATGTAGATACATTTGAAATTAGAGGAATAATTGAAACACGCAAAATGGAATTACATGATGCAATAAAGGCAGCAATCAATTAGTGAAGTAGAAATAGGACTTTGATCATCAAATATTATGGTAGGACCACAAGATGGGGGATTCGGATTTGACCAATCAAAAAAATATACTAAAGTAGACAATATTGATGAAGTATGTGTACAATGTCAAGCAGGGCAACATAAAAAATGTCTGAAAAAAGCAAAAGAACAAGATGTTTGTGAATGCGAACACTGTATGATTTACGGATAGAAAAACAAGTCAATCCACCTACAAACCATACAAATTAACATGAATTGTAATAACAAGAAAATAGGATGTCGCCACGATAATTCCATCCATGCAGATGTAAATGGAAAATGCCTAGTAAAAGGATGTAAATGTGAAAAATTTGAATCCTAAATATCTGCCAACTTGTTTTCAAGTTCTTTAATCTCTTTTTGATGTAAATCAGAAACATTTTGTGCAAATTCTTTATGTGCAGAAATGATTGCATTCAATGCATCTCGATAATTTGGATGCCCTTTTTTGAGGACATCACATGATTCCATAGAGGTGATATGCCCAGTAACAGTAGCTATTGCACCTTTTTGGTTAAATTGCACAATGCCTCCAAATGCCTCAATGAGCATGTAGGCAGAATCTGCTTTGCATTTGTAGGTGACCCTACCAGTTTCAGTGTTGAATAGTTGTGTTATCCCACCAGGTTTTCGGGTAACAGTAACGGTCATGAAAGGATTTGAAAAAGGAGGTATTAATTATTTTAGAAAATTATGCTGTAGGGTCAGCTTCTGTTGTTGCTTCTGTTGCAAGGTATTTGTCAATTTCATTAATTCCTAGTTTGTCCCTTCCAAGAAGATCAAACTTTTGTAAAATTGTTTCAAATTTTGTTTCTTCTTGAACTTGTTCGTTTACAAACCATTCTAGAAATGCGTATGTGGAATGATCTTTTTCTTTTTGTGCAATCTCTACCATATGATGAATTGCAGCAGTTACAGATTGTTCATTTTTCAGTGCAGCTTTGACTAAAAGTTCAAGTGATTTGTATGAACTTGCAGGAGATTTTACTGCAGGAATAGTTGCAACCGCACCTAAGGCATTAAGGTAATGAACTACTTTTAGCATATGAGTTCGTTCTTCATCTGATTGGGCATAAAAATAATTTGCAGCACCTTGGTAACCTGTAACTTCACACCACGAGGCCATTGCAAGATAACTGTTTGATGCAGAAGCTTCAAGAATTATTTGGTCATTTAGTGCTTTTTTCATTTTAGGTGAAATTTTCATTTTAATCATTATAATTACACTCTCTTGATTAAAAATGGTTTCGATTATTCTAAAAGTATTACAAGTAAAATTTGGTAATTAAAAAGAACAGAGCAAATCCAGACAAAAAGATAATTCCTGCAAAGCTGAGAATTTTAAGCAAAATGGAAGGTTGGTGTTCTGGGGTAAGGAATTTTCCTGTAACTAGTCTAAAATTAAATATTGCAATTATTGGGGCAATTACAAAAGATAGAACCGTTGCGAAATCAACTAATTCCTTAAGATTGTCCTCAAATTCAAATATCACAACTAGTGAGCCCAAAGCAAGAAGAATCAAGAAAAGGACATAAAATACCCTAATTTTTGTGCGTATTTTTTGTTCATCTTTTGTAAAAATTATCTCTATGGTTCGCTGCAATGATCTAGAGTATCCATCAAACACTGCAAGAATGGTTCCAAACATCACAGTAAATGCAGAAGCTGCAATTATGATATAACTCCAATCACCAATGGTTTCAGTGTATAGTGTTACAACTTTGTTTGCAAAATCAGAATTGTTGTTTGGCAGTTCCTCGCCAGACCCATAGAAGATAAAAGTTCCAAGTACAACAAATATCACTGCAAGAATTCCAGTAACTAGGTATGCCAATCTAAATTCAAGCAAAGTTTCTTTTAATTTGGGCTTGTACTCGGTTTGTTTCATTCTCTCCAATGTCCACAAACTATTCCAACTTGAAAGATCAACAGCTGTTGGCATCCAACCCATTAATGCAAGCAAGAAAAAGATTCCAGAAATATTCCAAAGTTCTTTTGGTTCAAATCCAGGAATAGATTCAATTGGACCATGATACAATGCAAATAAGAACGCAGATACTGTAGAGATAAGAAGAATAATTGCAAGAATTTTAATCAAACTATCAAGTACTTTGTATTTTCCAATTGCCAATATTCCAACACACACTACAAATAAAATTACAACTGTCCATTCACCTAAAAAATCAACCCCAAATAGATTTTCAAAAAATCCAGCAGTAACAAAGCCCACAGCACCTGTCACAAAAAACATCGAAGAGATTGTTAATAGAAAATACAACCATAATGCAGGTTTTCCAAGTTTTCTGTAACCATCAATGATACTTGTCTGAGTAGAATTTGCATAACGAGATCCATATTCAAAAAAAGGATATTTCAAAAGCGTGACTAAAATTACAAACCCCAATATCAATAAACCAAAATCTGCCCCTGCCCGGGTAGATTGGACTAGATGTGACACACCAATTGCAGTACATGCAAATAAAATTCCAGGCCCCGCAGTTTTAGAAAACCTTGAAAATTTTTCATTCATTGCAATTATGACATTCAAAAATCTTGCTTATAATTTGGTTCATAAATAAAATACTCTATGAAGAAAATTCAAATTTAAATATCAGTAAAAAATAATTTTTTCATGTTATTTGGAGTATTTGCAATACACAGTCCTGAATCATGTCCAATTAACAACGAAAGTAGCAGAAAAATATTCATGAAATTAGGCGGAAAATTAGAAACAGAAAGCAAAAAATATGATAATGTTCAAGTCGTGGAATTTTACATGTCTGTTTTAGAACATGAGTGGATGATCATCATAGATGCAGTTAATGCACATGATATTGAGAAACTTTGTATAGATGTTGGAATTTCATCATTAAGTACAGTCAAAATAGTTCCTATGAACTTGTATAGTGACACACTGAAAAAATTCCAGTCAAATTCTTAATCACGTTTTGTATAAGTAACACATGGACGTATGGTCATTGACCATCCCAACTGCTTGCATCAAGGCATAACAAATTGTAGGTCCTACAAAATTGAAACTATGTTTTTTTAGATCTTGGCTTAGTTTTTTTGAAATTTCAGTGGATGTAGGAATATCAGAGTGTTTTTTGAATTTGTTTTTTATGGGTTTACCATCTACAAAGCTCCAGAGGTATTTATCAAACGAACCATACTCTGACTGAATTTTAAGAAATTGTTTTGCATTATTTATTGCAGAATTAATTTTGAGTTTATTTCTAATGATCGATTCATCTTTGAGGAGTTTTTCTATTTGTTTTTGATTATATTTTGAAACTTTGTGGGCATCAAAATCTGAAAATGCCTTTCTATAACCATCCCTTCGCTTGAGAATGGTAGTCCAAGAAAGACCAGCTTGTGCACCTTCTAATACTAGAAACTCAAATAATTTACGATCATCATGTTGTGGTTTTCCCCATTCAACATCATGGTAAGTGGCATTAGGCTCATCTTTTGCCCATTCACATCTTTTTTTCATTATTATTCCAAGAGTTAACACAAAATATTAGTTATCACATGAAATTTTCATGAAACTAAATCAGCAATTACTACAAATTAATAGGAATTTTTTGATTTGTTTTATTGCATCAGCATCCCTATCTGCAATTACATCTCAATTGTTATCAGATTATGACAATTATCTAAACACAACAATTACTATCATTATTGGATATATTGTATATTTTGGAATTTTTTCTAGTTTGTTTTATTTGGATAATATTAAACGATATCGTGCAATGAAATCAAATTTAATTAAAAAAGAATTATTGACATTAATTTCATCATTTGGGTTAGGGGAGATTGTATATTTGGGAATCAGATGGCCCACATTATTTTATTTTCTTGAAATAGGAATAGAGCCATATCTTGCATCAATTACTTCTGAAGTAATAGCAACTGCATGTTATATGATATCAGTAACAATTTTTCTTAGAAAGACTAGAACGTTTTAGTTATTTTGATAGTTGATTTACCAAATCTGTTGATGTGATAATACCTACAATCTTGCCATTTTCAGTAACTGCAAGTTTTCTAATTTTTTTATCAGTCATTCTTTCAGCAGCAGCAGAGAGTGGTTCGTTGTGATTAATTGTAATCAAAGGAGAAGTCATTATTTTTTCAGCAGGAGTATCAAGTGAAAGACTATTTGCTGCAATTTTTGTTGCAAAGTCTCTATCAGTTACAATCCCTACAGGATTATCATTTTCTTTTACAAATATTGCACCTATTCCACCTTGCTGCATCATTTTTGCAATTTGTTTTGCAGTAGTTGTAGGGTTTACTGTGATCATCGCCCTAGTCATTATATCCTGAATCAAGACAGAGTTGAAATCGTGTTGACTCATGACTAGAGTCATAGATTATAATATTTAAGAAATTCATAAAATAATGAGCCTATTATACAATATTTATTTTAGATTTGTTGCTAAAAAGGCAATAGTTTTTTGCCATGCATCTTGCGATTCATCAGGAGCAAATCGTTCACCAGATGGATTTGCAAAGGCATGGTCAACTCCAGAATAGATGTTAATGTCGTTTTGAATTCCCAATTCATTTAGTGAAGATTCAAATGAATTTACAGAATCAACTGTTATTCCTTTGTCTAATTCTGCAAATATTCCAAGTACCGGCCATTTAATGGAGGATAGTTTTTCAGGTTCAGTCACAAGACTACCATAGTAAATTACAGTTGCATCCACATCAGTATTATTTAGTGCCAAATTAAGGGACTGCCCACCTCCAAAGCACCAACCAATAGAACCAATTTTTTCAGAAGAATAATTTTTGTTAATGAACACAGTTGCAGAATTCATGTTTTTAACTCCTCGTTCTGAATCATAGGAAGTTATCAACTCTCTTGCTTGCTCAGATGTTGTTGCAACATTGCCTTCATAAAGATCAACTGCTAAAACAACATAACCATGAGATGCAAGTTTATCTGCCATCTCTTTGATGTTATCATTTAATCCCCACCATTCATGAATCATAACTATACCTG
This sequence comes from Candidatus Nitrosopumilus sp. bin_68KS, assembly GCF_054095825.1. Lineage (NCBI taxonomy): Archaea > Thermoproteati > Nitrososphaerota > Nitrososphaeria > Nitrosopumilales > Nitrosopumilaceae > Nitrosopumilus > Candidatus Nitrosopumilus sp. bin_68KS. The sequence continues at coordinate 875 of NZ_JBSWSP010000003.1, read as the reverse complement.
GATAGTTTCCATCAGATACAGGCTTTGCCAAATAACCCACAACATCATCAAAGTATGTTACATTCTCAAACTCTGTGATAAATTCTCCAAGGGCAAAAATTTCAGAGTTATTGTTTTCATTCACATAATCTGGCAAGATATGGATTGCCCAACCGCGTGAAATTAATTTTTCAACACTTGAAAAATTTACACATGCAGGTAATCCACTTGATTGTTTTAGGACAAGTTCTTTTCCTTCAGTGCACGTAACATAAGACGGATCAGTTCCTTTAGATATTTGTTTTAGGGGCGGTGGAAAATACGCAATTGATGATAGGGTAAAGGATTCATTTGGTAAATCAACTTCAGAGCACAGTTTATCCCCACAAACCTCATCAGACATTACTTGCCATGTTGGTTTTCCAGCTGCCTGCTCGGCAAATACAGTTGATGAATAAAATCCAATTATAAAAAGTATTGAAAAGAGTAAAAGTAATTTTGTCACGATTATCTAAATCACAAAACAGAATTTAAACGATTTTCCCATTTTAGAAATTAGGAAGACTAAATTTTAGAAAGTATTTTTTTCTTTTTTTCTTGAAATTCTTTCTTTGTGATTATACCTGCCTTTTGTAAATCACCTAATTTTGACAACAATTCTAATCCGTCGTTTGAAGATGATTTTAGATTCTTTCCAGCATTTATTCCAGATTTAATTCCGGACTTTGTTCCTTTTTTGAGCTTGGAACCAAAGATACCACCCCTGTAGGCAATTTTTTCGCTAATTTCATATCCTTTTTTCTTTGCCTGATTGAAGATTTCTTCAGATTTTTGTTTAGTCACATCATCTACAAACTGGTGCTTTTTTGCCATCTTACCGAATTCTTGGGTTTTTT